>QNZR01000035.1 GCA_003978475.1 Sulfurimonas sp. | reverse complement strand
CGAATCGGGCAGCTGGCGGAGTTGATTTTCTTCAATAGACAGTTCTTTCAGATTCACCCACTGACCGACCGAATCGGGCAATTGACTGATTGAATTGAATCTAATATCCACACTTTCCAAATGAACCAATGCCCCGATCGCATCGGGCAATGCACTCAATCCTTGCCAGGATAGATCCAGTCTTTTTAAATTGAATAATCGTTCAGGATCGCGAGGAATCGTAGCATCAGAAAGATGGTTTTAATTACCCAATGGAAGTGCATTTGGTGCACCAAAGTGAAGTGGGTGAGCTGGCAGTCATTGGGGTATTTATCGACATTGGCAAGCCCAATCCTTTTTTGAAAAAGGTTTTTGACAATATGCCGCTAAAAGAGGGTGACCGAAAAGTCAGCGATACCATAACGCTAAATGCCAAAGACCTGCTGCCGACAGACAAAGGGTTTTATCATTATCTGGGTTCTTTAACGACGCCGCCGTGTACACAGATTGTCGAGTGGTATGTCATGAAAGAGCCTATTACCATCTCCAAAGAGCAGCATGAGCAGTTTCGTAAACTCTATAAAAATACCTATCGCCCGACGCAAGATTTGGGAACGCGTAAGGTACTGCATAAATAAAACAGCGTTTCACCGCTTTTTCAGGGCGGTGCAGCGTTACTTCCGTACAATTTCGCTATAATACACCAATTTTAAACGATAGGTTTTGTGATGATCATAACATCAACGAGCGATACAGCATTTCAACAACATTTCAACACTCTGTTAGAACGCGGCAAGATGGACATAGAAGAGGTCAGTAGTACGGTTCAGACCATTATTGACGATATTAGATGCAATCAAAACAGTGCACTCAAAGCGCATATTGCAAAATTTGACCATTGGATTCCCAAAGACGACAATGACTTAAAGATTGATGTCTCATTGATGCAACACGCGTATGAGCAGCTTGATGATACCCTCAAAGCATCACTGCATCTTGCGTATAACCGCATCAAAGCCTATCATGAAAAACAGTTGCCTAAAAGTTGGTTCGATACTGAAACCAACGGAACCATTCTGGGGCAAAAAGTCAGTGCGGTGGATTGTGCCGGACTCTATATTCCCGGCGGTAAAGCAGCCTACCCGAGTTCACTTCTGATGAATGTTATTCCTGCCCAGGTTGCCGGTGTCAAGAAGATTGTCGTGTGCACACCGACGCCGGAAAATGAGCCCAATGCGCTGTTGCTCGCGGCCTGTCATCTGTGTGGTGTCAGCGAGGTCTATAAGGTTGGCGGTGCCAGCGCTATTGCCGCCATGGCGTATGGTACGCAGAGTATTCCCAAGGTTGATGTCATTACCGGACCGGGCAATATTTTTGTTGCTACGGCAAAAAAGATGGTTTTTGGAGAGGTCAATATTGATATGATTGCCGGCCCCAGTGAAATTGGTATTTTAGCCGATGCGCATGCCAATGTAAACTATATAGCCATAGATATGCTCTCACAGGCGGAACATGATGAGATGGCAAGTGCCATTCTCATTACTCCCTCAGAACGTATTGCCAAAGAGACGCGACATGAGATTGACGTGTGGCTGCAAAAACTGCCCCGTCACGAGATAGCACGAAAGTCCATTGACGAGCGCGGTGCCATTATTGTGACCAAAGATATGGAAGAGGCCGTACGGCTGATGAATGAGATTGCACCGGAGCATTTGGAGGTGATGACACAAAATCCGTGGGAACTGCTGCCCAAGATTCAGCATGCCGGAGCCATCTTTTTGGGTGAGTATACGCCTGAAGCCATTGGTGATTATGTTGCCGGTCCCAATCATACCCTGCCTACCGGAGGAACGGCAAAGTTCTACTCACCTTTGAGTGTCGAAAATTTTATGAAAAAATCCTCCGTGATCGCCTTTTCGTCTCAGGCTATTAACGAAATCGGAGAAGCGTGTGCACTCATTGCCGACACTGAAGGGCTAAGCGCTCATGAACAATCGGTACGGGTGCGGTTGAGATAAGCCTATTTCATGGCAAGATGTTGCTTATTGTAGCTCTCTTTAATCTTTTGTGCCAGCTGATGCACCGCCATCGCATAGTAAGAACTGTGGTTATAGCGCGTAATGACGTAAAAATTTTTGGTACCATACCATAGCTCGTCATAGTTGACGCGTTCGAGCTTAATAAGACTGACTTTGTCCTTATAGTTAAAGGTTTTGTCTTTAGGGTAAATATCTTTTAAACGGTTACGGGAATACTTGTGCAAGTAGCCTGTTTTAAGCTTATTGAAACGCTGACCTTTATACGAGACACGTGTTGCTACGGGAACATTTTTTTTCCAACCGCTTTGCTTAAAGTAGTTGGCAATGCTGCCAATAGCATCTTCAGGTTCCGAGATACGCACTTTGCCGTCATGGTTAAAATCAACACCCAGTTTTTCAAAATTGCTCGGCATGAACTGCCCCAAACCGATGGCTCCGGCATAGGAACCTTTCAGTTCTCGGGGATTCAATGCTTCACGTTTGGTCATCTTTAAAAACTCTCGAAGCTCTTTGGTAAAAAACGCATTCCGTCGATTCTCTTCAAAAGCGAGGGTACACAGGGTGTCAAAAACCGGATGTTTTCCGGTGTAGGCTCCATAATAACTCTCGACACCAATAATAGCCGTAATGTATTCTGCCGGAATGCCATATGTCTTATATGCACGCATTAAAGTGTCCTGGTGTTTCAGCATAAAAGCGACGCCTTTGTCAATACGCTCGGGGTTAAGCAGCTTTTTTTCATAACGACTCCAGCTGCCATACTGCTTTTTTTTCTTCTTGGAGTGGCGTGCAGTTTTTTTCGGATGGGCATAAAATTTCAAGGAACGTTGCTGTAATGTTACGTTGGAAAACAGGGTGTGCAGTTCATCGGGGCAGAACTTCTCTTCATTGACCATCATGTCAATAAATTTTTTGGCTTCACCATGACCGGTATAGTCAACCACGGTGGCAGCAGAGGAGAGTGTCGAAAACAATGCGACCTGATATATAAGTTTTAATAATTTCATTTTAGACTCTTATAATGCGTGAAATAGTTTCTGCTACCTCAATGATAGCACGTTTTTATTTAAATTTTCAAAGCAATATATATTCCACTTCCCGGGTAAATTGTTGAAAGAAGCTCTTTTTATTTAGCTACAGTTAATCTAAAATCTGTTAATATCATTTCACATAAATACTTTGAAAGTGCCAAATGCGAGGCTTTGTTTCGGAGTTTTCTATTGACATGATGTCGAGAAAATTACATGTAAATTTTGCTATAAGGGAGAATTGATGCAGTTAGGATTTCTGGTTGATTTGCATCTTTGTATGGGATGCAAGGGGTGTGAAATCGCCTGTAAAGTGGAAAATGAAGTACCGCTGAGTACCTGGAGACTTCGGGTTAAATATGTCGATGTGGGCATGTTTCCCGAGACCAAACGTACCTTTACACCACTGCGGTGCAACCACTGTGCCAATGCTCCGTGTGAGCGAATTTGTCCGGTCAGTGCATTGCACTACATAGAAAACGGTATTGTCAATATTGATAAAGAGCGCTGTATCGGCTGTGCCGGTTGTGTGATGGCATGCCCTTACGGTGCCATCTACATTGACCCTGAGACGCAAACCGCCGACAAATGTACCTATTGCGCGCATCGGGTTGCCAGTGCCATGATGCCGGCATGTGTCGTGGCGTGTCCGGTTGAAGCCAATATTTTTGGTGATCTTGATGACAAGACTTCAAATATTAGCAAATACATTCAGCAGCACCAGGGTGATGTTCAGGTGCGCAAGCCGGAAAAAGGCACGTTTCCGCATCACTATTATGTCGGTGGCGGCAATGTTCATTTGAACCCGCTGGCATCCGATCGGGTTGAGGGGTACTCGCTTTTTAACAAACTCACCAACAAAATGCCTGTAGGAGGACACCACTAATGGTACATGAAACAGTTGCTGCAACTCATGCAGTAGTCACGCTTGATGTTGGGCTTCCCGGAATTGTGTGGGGATGGATTATTACGATGAATATGTGGGCAAAGAGTATTGGAACGGGTGTGATTTTCATGCTGTTTTATCTGCTCAAAAAATATCCACATGAGGCGGCGGCCTATCGCTTTAAGGCGGTACTTGTCTCCGTGATTGCCATTCATGTGTTTCTCTTTTTTACGGTGATTGACCTGCATCAGATGTTCCGCTTTTGGCATATTTTCTTTCATCCGCATTTTACTTCAGCCATTACCGTGGGTGCCTGGATGGCAACATTGTTCGTAGGGCTCCTGTTGGTATTGCTGTATGCCAGTTTTATTAAAAAAGATAATGTGTTTTTTGACAAGGTATTGGCATGGACGGTTGTTTTAGCTATTCCCGTAACACTGTATACGGCAGCACTAATGGCACAATCAACGGCTCGTGAAATGTGGCAGATGCCGACGGAAGCGGCTCAAATGATTTTTGCCGCAACGCTATCGGGTTCTGCTGTAATGATTCTTATGGGTAAAACCCTCTCGTATGAGGCCAAACGTGATCTGGGGATTATTTTGGCTTTTAGTGCTCTGGGTGCCTTTATTCTCTATATGAGCGAACTGGTTTTTGGACCAATGAAAGCAGAAGAGGTGGCAGCGGTACTTGAGTTCATTAAAGGCAACGGTGAATACGCAACCATGTTCTGGATGGGTCAGATTGTTGCTTTTGTGGCACCGTTTATTTTAGTCGTCCTGGCCATTCTCAACCGTTCGACAAGTATTTTGAATTTGGCATCTATTAGCGCACTGATAGGTCTTTGGATTAGTAAACATGTGTGGCTGGTGATTCCACAGCTATTGAATATGAGTTAAGAGAGGTGATAATAGATGTATTTACAAAATAGAAGATCGTTTTTAAAAGGTGCCGCATTTACCGTAGCAGGTGTCACTCTTGCCAAAGGAGTATTTACAAGTGATGCGGTTGCGGAGTCTATTCACGAGAGCAAGTTTACCAATACCCCCGATACCCTTTCGTTTTACCCGCCGCAAGAAGAGTGGGAGAGCTTTCAAGAGTTAAGCGGTGACGACTGGAAGCGTGGCGGTATTGATCGCCATGGTGTCGCTAGCGAAGATAACCCTGATGGTATTGTGGTGCACGATTATATGATTGTACCGACAGCCTGTTCGAACTGTGAAGCCTCGTGCGGTCTGACAGCATGGATTGATAAAAAAACGTTTACCGTTAAAAAATATATGGGCAATCCGCTGCATCCGGCATCTCGCGGACGTAACTGTGCCAAAGGATACGCGACACAGTCGCAAATGTATGATCCTGATCGTATTGCTTTTCCTCTTAAACGTGCCCCGGGTTCCGCCCGCGGTGAAGGAAAGTGGGTACGTACCACATGGGATGAAGCAATGACGACCATTGGCAAAAAGATGGGCGATACCCTGCGCCAGGGTGATGAACTCTCCAAAAAATCGGTGATGTTTCATGTGGGTCGTCCCAATGAGAATGGGTTTACCGGCAAAGTATGGCACACGTTGGGATCGGATGCGTTTGATTCGCATACCAACATCTGTTCCGCAGGTGGAAGAACACCTACCATTCAGTGGGCTAATGACGATCGAACCTCCCCGGACTGGGCCAATGCCAAGTTGGTCTTTTTAAACTCCTCCCATGCTGCTGATGCAGGACATTACTTTCAGCAGTCGGCTTCTTTTATTGCCGATGCCCGTAAAAAAGGGGCACGGTTGGTGGTGCTTGATCCGCGTATGTCCAATTCGGCAGGTATGGCAGATTTGTGGATTGCCGCATGGCCGGGAACGGAGCCGCTGCTTTATTTGTACCTGACCAATCGTATTTTGCAAGAGAATAAAGTAGATAAAACTTTTGTCAGAAAATGGTTGAACTGGGAAGTTTTTATGGACAATTTTAACTATCTGCAATATATGGTTAAGAAGGAGTACCTCTCCAAATTACCCAAAGACAACAGCTTTGAGAGTTTTTTAGAAGTTCTCAAAGAGCTGTATGCCCCCTACACACTGGAATATGCGGTGAAAGAAACCCGTGTTCCGGCATATAAGTTAGAAAAACTTTACGAGATGTTTATCTGGGCGGGCGATGCGATTTCATCGTATTTCTGGCGAGCTACCGCCGCAGGAAATCGTGGAGGCTGGATGAGTGGACGTACCGGTTATTTGCCGATTGCACTGCGTGGCGCCATTGGTACAAAAGGGGGTACATTTTTCCACCATTTTCATGTTATTTCTGTTGCGGGCAAAGGGGGCAGTGCAACCCGGGGTCAGGGAAAACGCGGTGCGAATATTCCCAAAGTGGATGTCTGGAACGAGTTGACCTGGCCGCCGGAATGGCCGCTGTCAACGTATGAGATGTCCTACCTGCTGCCACATCTGCTTAGCGATACCCAGTGGCAGCAAAAGTGGATTAAACGGGGACTGAATGTTCCGCAAAAACTTTCGGTCTGGATTCCGCGTATGTACAATCCGGTCTGGATCAATCCCGATGGGTTTCGCTGGATTGAAGTGCTTAAGGACGAGTCAAAAATGGAACTGACCTTTAATTTGTCGCCGGTGTGGAGCGAAACCAACTGGTATGTCGATTATGTACTTCCGGTAGGATTGGCAGGTGAGCGGCATGACCAGCACTCTGAAGCCACCATGCCGGCGCGTTGGACATCATTTCGTCAACCGGTGATGCGGGTTGCTCTGGAGAAAGCAGGGTGGAAACCGAATAATCCCAACCGGGCAACTCTTGAAGCCCACATTAAAGCCGGACTGGGCGAAGTGTGGGAAGAGAACGAGTTCTGGTTCGATATGTGTGTGAACTATATTGACCCCGACGGGACTCTTGGTGTACGAAAAATGTGGGAATCCAAACGCCATCCGGGAAAACCGGTGACGATCGCCGAATGGTATGATGCTGCTTTTGGAGACAACCTGCCCAATCTTAAAAAGACGGCAACCTCAGACTCGCGTTACAAAAATTCGGAATTTCCGGTGTATGAGTATATGCGAGATTACGGCGCCTGGATGGAGGAGAATCATATCTACTCCGCACAAGAGCGTGAAATGAAAGATGACGGTAAGCACTATATCTCTCACGGACACAAGTATCATAAAGAAGATGTCACCATTGATGCACGTACGGGTGTCATTAAGGCAACGTCGCACGGCAAGAGTAAATCAATCGGTATTGAGATTGACGGTAAGAAGATGGAAGGGTTTGCAACACTGGACAAAAAACTGGACTTCTTTTGTGAATGGCTTGCCGATGACTGGAAATGGCCGGAATATGCCATTCCGTTTTATCCGCGTAATGACAAAGAGAAAAAAGAGATGGTGCACATCGTTTCGCATGTCAATCATATGTACATGAACGGTAAAAATGAGTTTGCTCTAAATACGATTTTTCGATTGCCGTACAA
>QNZR01000038.1 GCA_003978475.1 Sulfurimonas sp. | reverse complement strand
CTTCTTATGATATTAACGTGTAAAAAGACGCTGTTTAAGTTAGTATTAATTTTTAATAAATTATTATGTTCCATCTTATATCACCATCGAGGAATGATAATGTTACAGTTACTAAATCTACGGACGCTGCTTTTAACAGGAGTTTTGGCGGCATTTATGCTCAGCATGAGCGGGTGTAGTGCCATGCACACGGCTATTAAGAAGAAAGATCTGGATGTACAGACCAAAATGTCTGAAACCGTCTTTTTGGAGCCTACGGCACCGGATCGTAAGGTTATCTATTTTAATCTGCGCAATACGTCTGACAAAGACATTCAGATTAAAGACAAAATTGCCGCCGCTTTTACGGAGCGTGGATACCGAATTACCCAAAATCCCGATGAAGCGACTTTTATGCTTCAGGGCAATATTTTAAAAGTCGGTAAATCCGATCTTCGCGCAGCCAATGGCTATCTGGAATCCGGATTTGGCGGGAGTGTTGTGGGTGCCGCCGCCGGATACGCCATAGCTTCGGGAAGCAGTGGACGTGCCGTAGTCGGTGCCGGACTTATCGGCGGAGCACTGGGACTTATTGGTGATGCGCTCGTAGATGATGTCCTCTATGTGATGATTACCGATTTACAGATCCGTGAGCGCCCGCTTGATGGGGAGGTCATTACTCAGGTGCAGCAGGCCAATTTACAACAGGGCAGCGCAACGCGCGTTATGCAGGATTCCCGAGGCGGCAAAGTGAAATGGAAAACTTACCGTACCCGTATTGTCAGTACTGCCAATCAGGTCAACTTAGAATTTGAAGAGGCAAAACCGGTGCTGGAATCTGCACTGATTCGCTCCATTTCAGGTATTTTCTAGCCCCTGTAAAATCAACGCACCCGCCCCCTAAAGGTGCTGGTTGAGCGAGCGCGTTTCTACACTGTTTCTACACGTTTGCTGAGTATAATACGGCATGAGATAAGGATTAAATCAGTGATTGGCCTCAACTTTTTTAATGCTCCTTGTCTCAAAAACACCTCTCAATTCTTCTTGGCTTTTAATCATACTTAAACCTAAATTTCAGTACAATCTTTCTCTTACTAATGCAGCTTAGGAAACGTCCATGAACAGAAAGAAAATTTATAACCCAAACTCCACCGAAAGCGTTAGCGATCGCTCTATTTTTGGTGGAAACCCGACCGGTATCTTTGAACTCAACAACATTAAGTACCAGTGGGCCTACAATCTCTGGGAAGTAATGCTCAATAACACATGGTTTCCCAAAGAAGTCGATATGACACGCGACGTTAACGACTACAAAAATCTGACCGACAGTGAAAAGACTGCCTACGACAAGGCGCTCTCGCAACTCATTTTCATGGACTCGCTCCAAACCAATAACCTGATTGATAACGTCAACCCCTATGTGACGGCACCTGAAATCAATCTCATCTTGGTGCGCCAGTCATACGAAGAGGCGTTACACTCCCAAAGCTATGCGGTCATGGTTGACAGCATCTCTCAAAATTCCGAGGAAATTTACGATTTATGGCGCCGTGATATGATGCTGAAATCAAAAAATGATGCTATTGCCGCAGTATATGACGAGCTCTCCGCCAATCCGACCGAACACAACTTTGTTAAGGCCTGCTTTGCCAATCAGATTTTAGAGGGCATCTACTTCTATAGCGGTTTTACCTACCTCTACACACTCGCACGGTCTGGAAAAATGCTTGGTTCTGCGCAGATGATTCGTTTTATTCAACGCGATGAAGTGACCCATCTGGTACTTTTTCAAAACCTCATCAATACACTAAAGCGTGAACGCCCCGACCTTTTTACCGACCAGCTCAAAAAAGAAGTTTACGCCATGTTTAGAGAGGCGGTAACCCTTGAGAGCAACTGGGGTAAATACATTACACAGGGGCAGATACTCGGTCTCACCGATGCCATTGTCGAGCAATACATCCAGTATCTTGCCGATGACCGTCTTACAGCCGTAGGGTTTGAGCCTATCTACAACGTCTCACACCCCATTAAATGGGTTGATGACTTTGCCAAATTTAATGACCAGAAAACCAACTTTTTTGAAGGCACCGTCACTAACTACTCCAAAGGAAGCTTGAATTTTGACGACTTCTAAACTGCGGAGTCTGGTATCGCTTCGTTTTGCCTCAACACCTTCATACCAAGACAATTTGGAACATCTCATAACGCTCATAGACCACTGTGACGATACGGCTGTCATTGTAGCGCCGGAAGTCTGTTTGAGTGGTTATGATTACGAGAACTTTGAAGCTGCCGCCGCATTTACTCCTCATGCCATAACCCGGTTGCTAAAACATCTTGGTCACAGAATACTGGTATTGACTGTCATTGAAAAGAATAGCAAGGGCATCTATAATGTTGCTAAAGTACTGCACGGAGGGGCTGAGGTCTACCAGCAACCCAAAGCCAGACTCTTTACCTTCGGTGATGAACACCACTATTTTCAGGCAGGAAAAGCGCAGGACATCGTAGTTTTTGAGGTTGAGGGTATTCGCATGGGTATTCTCATCTGTTTCGAGATACGCTTTAAAACACTCTGGCAGCAGCTTGAAGGTGCCGACATCATTGCCATTCCCGCCCGCTGGGGCAAGGCTCGTGCACAGAATTTCCGTTCATTGACCAATGCCCTGGCGATTATGAACCAGTGTTATGTTGTCGCCAGCGATGCCGCCAACGAAGAGTTTAGCGACGAAAGCGGTATTATCACCCCCTTTGGCAAAGAGATTCGAAATACCGCCAAAGAGATCGCCACACTGCCCTATGAACCGCATGAAGTTATAAAAATGCGCCGCTACATGCAAGTAGGTATCTCATGACCAATCGTATTACAGCCATGAAAAATCTGAAGCTTGCCGAAGAGATTGACAAGGTGTTCGCACTTGAAGCAGACATTAAATCCGCCATCGCCCAAACCAATCGAGAGCTTTTTGTTCCTTCCGGATTCAAACACAATGCCTATAAGCTTGATGCCCTGCCCATTGGCGCACAACAGTGGATCAGTTCTCCTCTGACGGTAGCTAAAATGACAACATATCTCCAGCCTCAGGCCGCTGACAAGGTTTTAGAAATCGGCTGTGGCAGCGGGTATCAGGCAGCAGTACTCTCACATCTGTTTCGCGGCGTCTTTACCATCGAGCGCATTGAGCCGCTTATTATAGAAGCAAAACAGCGCTTTAAAGCGCTGGGCATTCACAATATTCACACCCGCACCGATGACGGACAAAACGGCTGGGTGCAATATGCTTCCTACGATCGCATTCTCTTTTCCGCCTCAACCCGCTCAATACCTCAAAAACTCATTGATCAACTCAGTGACGACGGCATTATTGTTGCGCCCATAGAGCGCAACGGTACGCAGATTATTACCCGTTTTGTCAAAAAAGGAGCCCGTCTGCTTCACGAAGAACTTGATACATGTAAATTTGTTCCTGTCTTAAGCGGCACACAAAAATAACAGCTAATACTCTTTAAAAGGGCGCTCTTCATATTTCACCGTATCGCCAATGACATACAGCTGTGCTTCACTTACACCGGTCAATGTATCGCACCGGGCATTGGCAAGCCCAATGCCCTCAGATGTAAAAACAAGGCTGATGCCCTCACTCATATCGAGATGTCTGAGAGCCACATCATCAGGCAAACGGGCATCGCGTACTCCCTCTATAGCAAAAATAATATTTATCCAGTCAAAACCGCGATGAGCATCCTGCACCGAAAACTCTACACTAACGCCGGTCGGACCTCTCATGACAATCACTCTTGCAATCGCCTCTTTGGCGCCATCAAGACGCTCCAAGAGGGTTTGTGCAGCAGATTTGCTTAACGGTTTCATTTTATTGGCATCCGACACATTCCATGGAGCGATCCTGAATATCCGAAGCAACTTCCGGGGACTCACTACGCAGATAATAGGTCGATTTCACACCCAGTTTCCATGCTAACATGTAAATATCATTTAAATACTTTCCACTCGCCTTATCCAAAGTAATGAAAATATTCAGACTCTGCCCCTGATCGAGCCATTTTTGACGAATGGCTCCCGCCTTGATGAGTACCCGCTGGTCAAGCTCGTACGCCGGCGTATAATAGCTCCAGGTCTCCGGACTGAGCTTGGGTACTACCACCGGAATCAGTCCGCTTAAGTTCTCTTCATACCATTTTCGTTTGTACACCGGCTCAATGGCCTGTGTGGTACCGGTAAGAATCGAGATTGAACTCGTCGGCGCAATAGCCATTAAATAGCCGTTACGCATGCCATCTTTTTGAATCTTGGTACGCAGTGCATCCCAGTCATATGCCGAAGCAAACAGACCGCCGCGATCAACCAGATTGATAACATCGGCCGTAGCATGATCCATCGGCAAAATACCTCGACTCCACTTTGAGCCCTCAAACTCTTTATAACACCCTTTCTCCAGAGCAATGTCCGATGAGGCCTTAATAGCATTGTAGCTTACCGCTTCCATGATTTCGTCAATTTTGTCAAAGTGCTCCTGCGTACCCCAGGCAATCTGCATTTCTGCTAACATTTGTGCTTCACCCATAACACCCAGACCAATGGAGCGGCTTTTCATATTGGTACGCTTGACCTTTTCTAACGGGTAAAAATTCAGATCTATAACGTTATCTAACGCGCGAATAGCAATGGGAACAATACGGTCAATATCTTCTTTCGTATGAATACGGGAGAGATTGACTGAGGCAAGATTACACACTGCCGTCTCTCCGTCAATCTTCTCTTTTTCCACAATATAGACCTGTCTGCCGTCAATCATATCAAGAGCAGTCACCTTTTTAGCCGGCTTGGTTATACCACCGTCTATGGTGACCGGATCATCTTCTTCATACGTTACAAAATCACCCTCTTCAAATTTTAGTTTGATTTTATAGTGGTTGGGTGATGTATTTTGAAAAATTTCCGTACAGAGATTGGAACTGCGAATAACTCCGTAGTGGTCATTTGGGTTAGCTCTGTTAGCACTGTCTTTAAAACACAAAAAAGGGCTGCCCGACTCAAAATAACTTGTTAGTATTTTCCGCCATAAATCTTTGGCTTTAACACTCTCTTTTAAAATATTGCTATCTTCTTCAAACTCACAATAACGTTTTTCAAATGCCTCACCGTAAAGTTCACTCAGCTCTTTGGTCTGATACGGGTCAAACAGGGTCCACAAAGCATCATCTTCAACGCGCTGCATAAACAGATTGTTGAGCCACAGCGCCGGAAAGAGGTCATGCGCACGACGACGCTCTTCACCCGAGTTCTTCTTCAGATCCAAAAAGTCGTTAATGTCAATATGCCACGGCTCCAGATAAACCGCAATAGCGCCTTTTCGCGTACCGAGCTGATCAACTGCAACGGCAATATCATTGGTTATTTTTAAAAACGGTACGGTACCCCCGGCAGCATTTTTATGTCCGTCAATAAAAGAACCCATTGAGCGTACCTGTGTCCAGTCCCAGCCAATGCCGCCGCCAAATTTTGACAGTAGCGCCATCTCTTTATAAGAGTCAAAAATACCTTCAATATTATCAGGAGTCGAGCCGATGTAGCATGAGCTTAACTGATGACGTGTCGTTCGGGCATTTGAAAGGGTCGGTGTTGCCAGCATTACCTCAAATTTGGAGATCATATCGTAAAATTTAATGGCCCAACCTTCACGATCGCTCTCGTTTTGTGCCAAAAACATGGAGATTGCCATAAACATATGTTGCGGCAATTCAATGGGATCGCCATGACTGTCTTTAATAAGATAGCGATCATACAGTGTTTTTATGCCTAAATAGTTAAACTGCAGGTCACGTTCGGGACAAATATAGGCATCAAGTCTTTCTAAGTCGAATTTCTCTTTCAATCCGCTTAATATGCGCCCCTCTTTTTCTCCCCGTTCAAAATATTTCTCCAAAGAGCAGTAGCCGGTAAAACCGTTAACACGGTGATACATATCGTAAAGAAAAAGCCGTGCGGCTACAAAGGTCCAGTTCGGTGCATCGATGTCAATTTTGTCGACTGCCGTTTTAATTAATGTGATTTGAATCTCACGGCTGGTTATTCCGTCACGAAACTGCAGTTGTGCATCCACTTCAAGCTCACTTTGACTAACATTCTCAAGCCCTTTTACTGCGGCAGAAGTGTATTTTTGTATTTTAGAAATATCCAGTTGTTCGCGTCGTCCGTTACGCTTTATAATACTCACCATCTCATGTATCCTTAATCTATTGTCTGTATTCTATTTGTTATTTGAAAACTCTTTGAAAAATGGCATCTACATTTTTTGTATAGTAGTCATAATTAAAACACTCCCGAATTTCCGCTTCACTTAGACTCTCTCGCAGCTCGTCATCGGCTAAGAGATATTCAAGATAAAGACTCTCTCCGGCTTCATTCAAAACCGGTTTACCCTGCTGTAATCCTTCCCAGACTTTCATGGCATTACGCTGTACTATACGGTAGGCATCTTCACGGGAAATTCCTTGAAGGGGCAGTTCCAATAACACCCGTTGCGAAAAAACCAAACCGCCGGTTAGGTTAAGGTTTTTCATCATATTTTTCGGAAAAACCGTTAGGTTAGCAATAACATTGTTCATACGGTGCAGCATAAAATCAGTTGTAATAAAAGCATCGGGAAGCCAAAAACGCTCAGTAGAACTGTGAGAAATATCACGCTCGTGCCATAACCCGACATTTTCCATTGCCGGAATAGCATATGCACGAATCATCCGGGCCAAACCGGTAATGTTCTCAGTCAAAATGGGGTTACGCTTATGGGGCATAGCCGACGAACCCTTCTGCCCTTTGGCAAAGTACTCTTCACATTCATATACTTCTGTACGTTGCCAGTGACGTACCTGAATAGCAAACTTCTCAATGCTGCTTGCCATCAGTGCAAGTGCCGTGGCCAAACGTGCATAACGATCACGTTGAATAACCTGATTGGATGCCGGTGCCGGTTTGAGTCCCAGCTCTTTACATGTATATTCTTCCAGTTCCAAAGGAGCATGAGCAAAGTTTCCCATGGCGCCACTCACCTGCCCTACGGCAATAACATCAAGTGTTTGCTCCAGATTTTCCAGATGGCGCTGCATTTCATCATACCAGACCGCCAATACCAAACCAAACGTAATTGGCTCGCCATGAATGCCGTGTGAACGTCCTACCATTAGCGTCATTTTATGTTCATATGCCCGCTTTTTAATTGAAGTCATCAACATTTTGACATCATCTATAATCAATTCCAAAGAAGAGGTCATTTGAAGTGCTACAGCGGTATCTATGGTGTCAGAACTTGTCATACCGTAATGAAACCAGCGACTCTCTTCACCCAAAGTATTGGCAACGGATGTGGTAAAGGCAATAAGATCGTGTTTGGTCACTTTTTCAATCTCATCAATTTC
>QNZR01000217.1 GCA_003978475.1 Sulfurimonas sp. | reverse complement strand
TCAAAGGCAAACGTTTCATCATGGAAAAAAAGAAACGGTGCTTTTGCCAGCGCTGCTTCACGGGTAACGCTAAAGTGCAGCGCCGATGCCACAACATGAATATTACGGTCAATGGTATTGGCATCATAGGCAATCTCACATGCCTCGCGATAAAAACATGATGCCAGAGATTCCCTCGTGCTGTTTTTGTCAAATCCGTAAGTCTTGCCACCAATAAGACGGGCGACAACGGCGGACTTTAACAACCCCTGCATGTCAATAACATAATCATACGGTCCCAGCTGCCGAAGCTTTCGCACCTGCGCTAAAAAATCTGAAAAACGCCGACGCTTTTTAAGCGCCTTGATGGACACGGTGTGAATGGCATGAATATCGTCATTGCCCTCTAAAATGGCCGCAAACGCCTCCTCACATATCCAGTCTATCTGCGCATCGGGATAGTGTTGCCTGATGAACTGCACCACAATGGCACCATGGACAATATCTCCCATAGCACTCAGTTTAACAATGGCAATCTTCATTCCCGACCTTGTGTAGAATTTTGACACCATTTTATCATTTTTTTTAGAAGGAGTCACTACAATACCCAAATGAAACGTTTTCTTCCCGCGCCGTCGCTTACCCCATCAACACTATGGCTCTTTCTCAAGATCAATCTGCTCATCAGTGCCCTGCTCTATCTGCTTTTTATGAGTCTTAGCCAAAACTATACCCTGCCCACCTTTCTTTTTACGCTCGGAGCGTCACTCTCAAGCATTGCCCTGCTCTATCTGCTGCTTGCACTCATACTGCTGCCGTTTCTTTATGTCAAACAAAGCAGTCTGTACCTTGCATTTGTCTTTGTTGTCGTACTTGATGTCCTTATTCTAGCCGATTTTTTTATTTTTCGGCTCTACAAAATGCACATTAATCCCATGGTGCTTAACATTATTCTCTCTCCCGCCGCACAGGAGAGTGTCCATATCGGCATCATACCTACGCTCTCCATCGGCATCGCTGTTACCGCGTTTGTCGCTATGGAGATATGGCTGCTCCGCTACATTCGACACATCACTCCCCACGATGCCAAACAACGCAATCGCCGCAGCCGAAACCTGCTAATACTGCCTCTTGTATTGATAGTAGTGAGTGAAAAAATCACCTTTGGGGTCGCCTCGCTTCAGCATAACACCGCCATACTTCAAAAAGCTCGTGTTATTCCGCTGTATTTACCACTGACGTTTAACCGTCTTGCCAAACGCCATTTTGGCTATGTACCGCCGCCAGAACTCCCTACTTTGGCACAAGACTCGTCACTGCAATACCCTCTAAACCCCCTGAAGTACACATCGGTACCGGTACTGCCGCATATCTTTATTTTCGGATCCGATGCCACCCGTGCCGATATGCTAACACAAGAGATCATGCCGCATCTTCATGACTTTGCCAAGACATCGCTTCACTTTACCCGCCACTACAGTGGCGGCAATACAACCCGATTTGGACTCTTTTCCCTCTTTTACGGACTGAATGCCACCTACTGGTTTGCTTTTTTAAATGAACACAAAGGCTCGCTGCTCTTTGATGCTCTGCTGCATCAGGGCTATGCACTCAACATTACCAACAGTACCGATCTGCGCTGGCCCGAATTTCGCCAAACGGCTTTTGTCAATATTCAAAACAGCATCATCGACGCTTTTCAGGGAGTGCCATGGGAAAAAGACCGGCAAAGTACCGATGCTTTCAAAGCGTGGCTTGACCAACAGGACGGTTCGCAACCGCTGTTCTCTTTTGTCTTTTTTGATGCCCCGCACGGCCCCTACTCCTATCCTAAAAAAGAGGCGCACTTTTTACCCGATAACAACGGGGTCATTAACTACATGACCGTCTCCAAAAACGATGCTCCCATGCTGCTCAATATGTACAAAAACGCCAACCGCTACGTTGATGGACTGTTTCAGGAGCTTTTTGATGCACTCAAAGCCAAAGGCATCTATGAAAAGGCTATTATTATTGTCACTTCAGATCATGGTGAAGAGTTCTTTGAGAATGGTAACTTCGGACACAACAGCTCTTTTAGCGATGCCCAGACCAACAGTTTTTTAATAGTCAAAATCCCCGGAATGCCGCCGCAACGCATTGACAAACTCAGCAGTCACGTCGATATTGTTCCGTTTTTAATGAAGCGTATCGGCGTGAGCAATCCCTGTTCTGACTACGCTAACGGGGTAGATCTGCTTGAAGGAGACCGCAAAAGTCTCTCCATATCCAACTGGAACAATTACGCCATTAAGACCAAAGATTATGTCGCTGTTTTCTCAAAAAAACCCTCGGCACTTCTTACACCGGAGATTCGCAGGAACCGTGACTACAGCCTTGCCGATAATGTCTCACTCGATACCTTCCATCCCTATATTTTGCAATCATTACAGGAGAGTTCGGCGTTTTTTAAATAACGTTGAAATACGCCGCGAAACAGCTTGTCCAGACAATCACAAACACCATAATACTTAAAAAGACAATGGCACTGCCGACATCTTTGGCACGTCCTGCCATCTCATGATGTTCTAATGTCACCAGATCGACTACCCGTTCAATGGCACTATTGATTACCTCGGCAAGCAGCATACCCATCAGGCTCATAAACATCACCAGTTTGTAAAGCAGTGCCAGATCGACAAGCAGCAGTACCGGCAGCAACATCGCAGCAATGAGCAACTCTATCTTAAAAGAGGTTTCATGAGCAATAACATCTTTCATGCCCTGAAGTGCGTAGGTGGTGTTTTTAAAAAAATGGTATTTGGGTTGATTTCTCACAATGATCCTTCATGATGTTGTATAAATATGTGCGTATTCCGCTTTCCAGCGTCGATGACACCAAAACCAGTGTTCGGGAGCACGACGAATTTCACGTTCCAGCCAGAGTGCCTGCTGCTGCGTCGCTTCGTGAATGTCAGCCTCGGCATCATCACTGTGAGCTACCTCAATCGGTTCATAAAACGTAATACGGTAGCCCTGCTGCGTCGGATGAATCAGCAACGGAATAATCAGTGCATCATATTTTCGAGCCAAAAACGCCGGTGCGGGGGTCTGGCGCACATCTTTGCCGAAAAATGTCACGACAATACCGTCTTTGGCTTTCACGTTTTGATCGATCATGAGCGAGATACTCTCCCCATTTTTCAGTGCCTTGCTAAGGTGCCGAATGGCGCCGCGTTTTTCAAACAGTCGCATTCCAAAACGCTCTCGGGAGTGGAGTAGATAACGGTCGAAATAACGATTTTTAAATGCTTTGTACACCGAACTCGTCACAGCGACTTTATGTGATACTACCGCCCCTTCAAGCTCCCAGTTTCCATAATGTGCCGTCACAAAAACCACGGCACGCCCCGTCTCTGCGGCATGGTCATAGAGTGCTTTGTTAATGAGTGTGACCGAGGCGTCAATCTGCTCAACATCGGCATGACTGTTCTCCATGACCTGTAGCAGATTAAGTGCCAAATTACGGTAACATCCTTTAGCAATAGCCCTCATGCGTTCGTCTGAAAGCGCTTCTTCAAAGGCAAAGGCAAGATTCTGACGTATTACCCGGCGATGCTTGGCATCAAGAGCATACACCATACCTCCAAGAGCAAGAAACAGCGCACGCCGCCATGAAGACGGCAACAAAAACAGTAGCCCTTCCACACCCTTGAAAAAATAAAATCCTACCATCGTTTGCTACCGGTACAGTTTGTTGTTATAGAGGTAATCCAATGCGACAATAAATGCCAAAAGATCCTGCTCCAGTTCATGGTCGGACTCACGTGCCTTCAAGTGCTCATTGACGTAAGTAAACGTCTGCGCCGCCATCCCCTCACGCAATACGGCAACGGTATCATTCACACGCAGCGCATAGGTTGAGTTAAACTGCATCAGTGAGAGATTTTGCTTGGCATCGCTGAAAATTGAGTGTCCCATAATCGGATAGGTCGCATCAATGCCCATCAGATCCAGTGCCGTTGCCAACACGTCAGGCTGGGTGGCAATACGCTCATACTGTTGCGGTGTGAGTCCGTCACTTAAAATGAGTCCGGGAATGTGAAACATGTTGACGGGAACGACATCATCGCCATAAACACGGACATTATGATCGGAGACGATCACAAAGACCGTATCTTTGTAGTATGCTTCCTTGCGTGCGGCATCAATAAAACGACCAATGGCATAATCAGCGTATTTAATGGCATTTTTCACACTTTTTCTTTCAACCCCTTCAACCAGATCAAACGTTCCTTCGGGAAAATCAAACGGGGAGTGGTTCGATGTTGAGAAAATCAGTGAAACAAACTTGCGTTTCTCAGCATGCAGTTTTTTAAACTCCGCATTCGCGCGCATCGCCACCTCTTCGTCACACACGCCCCAGGTTCCGACAAACTGCGGGTTGATGAACTTCGGTTCATCAATAATCTCATCAAATCCATTACCCAAGAACCACCCTTTCATATTGTCAAAACGGCTCTCACCGCCATAAATAAAAAGGCTTTTGTATCCTAAGGGTTTCAGCAGTGAGGCAAGTGTAAAAAAATCATGCTGCGATTTGTTACGCTTGAGAACCCCTTTACCCGGTATGGAAAAGTTCCCCGACACCACTCCGGCAATACCGCGAATACTGCGCGTTCCGTTGGAGTAAAGATCTTTAAAGAGCAGTCCCTCCTGCGCCAGACGGTTAAACTCGGGAGTAATGCCTGCTTCACCGCCGACTGCTTCAACAAACTGTGCACCCATACTCTCTTGCAGGAAAATCACCAGATTTTTGGGTTCCGGGCGTTGAAAATGGCTGCGCTCCAGACGCGAGAGCGGTGAGATCGTACTGTTACTCTCAATATGGAGCCGTTTTTTGACCCGATCAAGTGCTTCTGAGGGTGCCATTTTTCCATACTTTTCAAGCAGTTTTCCCTGACCGTACTTTTTGTTGGCATAGATAGCATAAGCAATACTGTAAGGGGTGTTTTTAGTAATTTCATTAACAATGCGGTTCGTCGAGTACATCGCGTCGGAGATATTGGCAGGACGATGACCCAGCGAGGAGCGAATGCCCAACAACAGCAACAGCGCCAAAGGCACAAACCATATGGCACGCTTCGAGTAGGGGATATCAAAGAGGCGTAAAAAGATATCACCCGTCACTTTAAAATACATGTAAATGGCTGCGGCAATCATGACCAATGCCGCTGCAAACTCCACCAGATAGTCGGCAAAGAGCATGGCAAAGACCTCTTTGGGATACTCCAGATACTCTACAAAAAGATAATTCGGACGGACATCATACTGTGCAAAAAACGGTAATGTGGCATTTTCAAGATAGATCAACACGGCAAACACAATGGCAAAATAATATTTAATGAAGGTTGCACTGAGTACCTGAAGTCGTTTCGGTGAGAGCGTCAACACCAAAACGGGAATAACAAACAGCATGGAGGTAAAGATGATATCCATGCGCAAGCCGTAAAGAAAACTGAGCCAATAGTTGACCTCATCATTACTAAAACGCTCAAAATAGAGTATAAACAGTGTCAGTCTGCCGGTAAAAAAAAGCAGCAATATGGCAACATAGTAACGTAATAGCACCGTAATCAGAGTCATGCCCATCCTTTTAAAGGCGCAATTATACTATAATGTCATAAATGGTTT
Organism: Sulfurimonas sp.; assembly: GCA_003978475.1. Lineage (GTDB taxonomy): Bacteria > Campylobacterota > Campylobacteria > Campylobacterales > Sulfurimonadaceae > QNZR01. The sequence continues at coordinate 1,828 of QNZR01000217.1, read as the reverse complement.
GGACAGGGTATGACTTTTAAAGATATTTTTACATGGGACGGCTACTCTGACCAGCCGCACGTCATTCGTGACAAAACGCTGCGCCGCCGTATCTACCGTAGTACGTTGGTTGCACAACTCAAGCTGTTACTCACCAATGCGGCACTGTTGCCGTTGATTATATTACGTTTTTCCCTCTCGTTTATGGAGAAAAAAACGCCTTCGAGTGAGCATTTTTTCGGCATGAGCATCAATTATGACAAAGCACCGCAACAGACCAAAGCGCTCATCGAAGAGCTTGGCGTCAGGCGACTTCTTATTCGTCTGCCGCTAAGTGAGATGCACCGTTTTGATGCATACGTCACCTTTATTGCACAGTTTAAAGACTATGACCTGCTGATTAATATTTTACAAGACCGGGAACACGTTGAAGATCTAACCCTGCTTCATAACGACCTGCAACGCATCTTCAGCACCTTAGTGCCGCTGACATGTCAATTTCAAATCGGCAATGCCGTCAACCGTAAAAAGTGGGCATTTTTCAGTATGGACGAATATTTGCAGTTTTATGAAGTCGCACAAAAACTCAAACAACAACACTACCCCCAATTGGTACTGATTGGCTCCAGCGTCATCGATTTTGAGTACCACTACAGTGTTCGGACACTTTTTAATTTCTACCGTGTCCACTATGATATTTTCAGTGCACTACTCTATGTTGACCGTCGTGGGGCACCTGAAAACAGACAGATGGGTTTGAACCTTAGCGGCAAAATCCGGCTCCTCTACAGCATTATGGCACTCAGTGCCAAAACAGCCCAACGTCTTATAATCACCGAAACCAACTGGCCGCGTACTCAAAGCGCCCCGTATGCACCGACATCGGAAAAAGAGTGTGTTGATGATGTGACCTATGCCGCCTATATGGTACGTTACTACCTCATTGCTCTAGCAAGCGGCAGGGTCGAAAGCGTCTATTGGCACCAGCTCATTGCACCGGGATACGGACTCGTTGATCATCGTGAAGGCATCAAAAAATACCGGGCATTTGATGCCTTTGCGACCATGCTGCATTTTATTGACGGTGCCCGTGCGATTGCATTGACCTCGCATCAAAATCTTTACCGATTGACATGCCACAAAGAGACGCACACTATTACCGTACTCTGGTCACAACAGCAACAGACCCAAAGCTTTAAAGATGCCGAAGTCTATTCCATGACAGGCAAAAGGCTTGAAAGCACGGAAGTGACCATTTCCCAAAATCCCATTTATGTTATTTCAAAGGATCGTCAATAATGCTCAACACCCTCAACCGTCAGGCTCTGCTCTTTACGCTGTATGCTTTAGCCCTGCTCACGCTGACCCGTGTGGGCATACTGCTGTATTTTGGAGCCCAACAGCATCCTGATAGCTCGGAACTGGTTAATCTCTTTGTGATGGGTTTTCGGTTTGACCTGAAACTCATCGCTACACTGCTGCTGCTGTTTCTCTACCTTCCGAGTCTGCTGTTTCTGACATTTTGGCGCCAGGGTTTTTTACGGGTGACGCGCGTCATCTTGTTCGGACTGTTTATGGTGTTGTGTCTGTTTGGCTTTATTGAATTGGGCTACTACCTCTTTTTCGGCAACGGCATTGACCTGCTGATTTTTGGGTTGGTTGACGATGGTACTTCTGCTGTCATCAGCAGTATTTTGGGAGATCGGCGCTTGCTGGGACTCACCGTTGCCGCACTGCTTTTTTTTGCTGTGCTTTGCCTGCTGTTTCTCCGGTACACCAAGCGGTATGACATAGCTGCTACACCGCCAAAACCTTTATGGAAAGCGTACTTGAGTCTTCTGGGGATGAT
>QNZR01000195.1 GCA_003978475.1 Sulfurimonas sp. | reverse complement strand
CTTACAAGAAAAAGAAAGCTAGATTCCCAGTGTCTAGTTAAGCGAGTTAAAGAGTTTCCAGAAGACCGTTTAATTGATCATGCCAAGGAATTTAATGTACATTTTAGTGCCATTTATTATCAGTTTAAAAAGCTGGGAATTCTTTCTGATTGGGAACATCCGTATTTGACCATGGACTATAATTTTGAGGCCAATATCTACAGAACCTTGTGCGATGTTGCCAACAAAGGTCTTTTGGTGGAGCGTTCCAAACCGGTTTTTTGGAGCTGGGCAGAACGAACGGCACTGGCAGAAGCTGAGGTAGAGTACGAAGATAAAGAGTCTCACTCTATTTACGTGGCATTTGAACTCAGTGACGAGTCGAAAATTCGAGCCTCTATTGAAGGCGATGCCGCACTCGTTATCTGGACAACGACACCGTGGACATTGCCGGCAAATGTGGGTATTTCGCTTAATCCTGAGGAAAAATATGTTCGAAGCAGTGACGGTTACATTGTTGCTAAAGAGCGTTACCATGCCATGGTTGAACAGGAGATTATTAAAGGTAAGATTGTTCAAGAGTTTGATGCGGCAATATTTGAAAATTTGCACGCCATTAATCCGCTCAACGGCAGACGTTCTCACATTGTTCTGGGTGACCATGTCCTAATGGACAGTGGTACGGGTTGTGTTCATACGGCACCGGGGCATGGTGAAGATGACTATAAAATTGGTTTGAAATATAACCTCGATGTTATCATGCCGGTTGATGAAACGGGATGTTTTGACGCGACGGTCGTACGTGAGAAGCTACTGCCAAATCCTGAAGAATTTGTCGGCAAACATATTTTTAAATCCAATGATGCGATTCTTGAATATCTAGGCAGTTCACTTTTACATGTAAATACATTTGTACACTCCTATCCGCACTGTTGGCGTTCACACACGCCACTGATTTTCCGCGCGACAAAGCAGTGGTTTATTTCAGTAGATGACACGCCACATGGTGAGAGTCGAACCCTTCGTGATATTGCTGTTGATGATATCAAAAAAACGGCTTTTTACCCCGAAACAGGACGAAACCGTCTGAACTCTATGGTAGAGAATCGGCCGGACTGGTGTATCTCCCGCCAGCGTGACTGGGGAGTTCCTATTGCATTTTTCCGTGTTAAAGCAACCGGTAAAGTCATTTTAGACGAGAAAGTTGTAAACTTTATTGCCATGGTCTTTGAGATGCAGGGCAGTGATGCATGGTATAACTTGCCGATTGAGTCACTTCTGTATCCGGGTAGCGGTTATAAAGCGGATGAGCTTGAAAAAGTAACGGATATTTTAGATGTATGGTTCGATAGCGGTGCCACATGGAATGCTGTATTGAAATCACGAAATTATGACGCGGGCACTTTTCCTGCCGATCTGTATCTTGAGGGTTCCGATCAGCACCGCGGATGGTTCCAGTCATCACTTTTTTTAAGTGCGGCAATAGCACATCAGGCACCGTATAAAACCGTACTGACTCACGGTTTTACCGTTGATGCCAAAGGTGAGAAGATGTCCAAGTCCAAAGGCAATGTTATTGCACCCGATAAGGTCATCAAGCAGTACGGTTCCGAAATTTTACGACTCTGGGTTGCCATGAGCGACTATCAGGGTGATCTGAAAATTTCCGATGATATTTTAAAGCAGACTGCCGAAAGCTATCGTAAACTGCGCAATACCTTCCGTTTTCTAATGGCTAATATCAATGATTTAGAGACCATGGTGGCGTTTGAAGAGATGGGAATTTTGGATCAGTGGATTGTTAGCAAGGCCGATGATGTCTTTCGTACGGTGCATCGCGCTTTTAGCGAGTACAATTTTGTGAACGGTATGGGAGTGCTAAACCATTTCGTGGTCAATGAGCTGAGCGGCATTTATATGGATTTAACCAAAGATCGGCTCTATTGTGATGCGAAAGATGCTCTTCACCGTCGCTCCTCGCAGAGTGCTATGGCAATGATTGCTAAAAATATGCTGCTCCTGCTGGCTCCTGTTTTAACCTATACCGCCGATGAAATCATTGAGCATGCCCCCGCCATTATTAAAGAAAATCATGAGAGTATTTTTGATTTTACCTACCACAATCTTGAGACATTTTCGGTAGTGTTCGACGAAAGCTATATGTTGCAGGCGCGGGATGCTTTCTTTGAAGTTGTTGACAGGTTGAAAAAAGAGAAAACCCTTAAAGCAACACTGGAGTTGGTAATAACAACGACGTCAAGCACGCTGAGTGTACTTGAAGCCACCGAAGTGGAAGATTGGTTTGTTGTCTCCGGAGTGAATACTCAGGAAATTTCAGAACCGCTTGGCAGTTTTGAAGTAGATGGCGATAGCTTTGTGATCGGCTATGCTGCCCTGGCGAAATGCCCGCGATGCTGGAAATTTAAAAGCAGCGCTAAAGAGCAGCTGTGTCAACGGTGTAGTGAGGTTTTGGCATAGATGATAGATTTCTCACAACCGGTTGAAAATATACATGTCATTGTGACGATTATTGTCATATTTGCCCTAGTGGCAGTCGGAATCGTCCTGGTCAAACGAGAAAAAAAAGAAGGGATATAACGTGATAACACTTAAAGAGGCACTCCAGCTTTCACCCGATGCACTGGCAGCATTCAAAACACAGTTGCGCAGCGATATTGAAGCCAATTCTGAGCTCAATGCCTACATTGCACTGGAGAGTGTCGGTGAGGGTGTGCCTATTGCCATCAAAGATAATATTCAGGTCAAAGATTGGTGTGTTACCGCCGGCTCTAAGATTTTGCAAGGTTACATAGCACCCTATAATGCTACGGTCATTGACAAGATGCGTTCGGCGGGTCTCTCACCGTTTGGACGGACCAATATGGATGAGTTTGCCATGGGTTCTACTACGGAATCAAGTTATTACGGCAAAACGCAAAACCCGCACAATCGAGCCTGTGTGCCCGGTGGCAGTTCCGGCGGTTCGGCAGCGGCAGTTGCGGCAGGACTTGCCATTGCGGCATTAGGCAGCGATACGGGAGGCTCCATTCGCCAGCCCGCAGCATTTTGCGGTATTGTAGGCATGAAACCGACCTATGGGCGGGTAAGCCGTTACGGGTTGGGAGCCTATGCCAGCTCGCTTGATCAGATCGGACCGATGACACAAAATGTGGAAGACGCTGCTATTTTGTACGATATTATCAGTGGTTACGACCCTCATGATTCGACCAGTGTCAACCGTGAGGACAAAGTCAGCGCTCTGTTGAATCCTTCCCGACCTTTGACCATTGCTATTGTTCCTAATTACATTAAAGAGGCATCAGAAGATGTGAAACGTGCTTTTGCCAAAGCTGTAGCGGTGCTGCGCAATGCCGGTCATACTATTGTTGAACGTGAACTCATGGATGCCAAATATGATATTTCGGCATATTATGTCACCGCAACGGCAGAGGCGACCACCAATCTCGCACGATATGACGGCATTCGTTACGGACATCGTGTGGAGGGATCCAATCTGAAAGAAACTTACATTAAAACGCGTTCCGAAGGTTTTGGTGATGAGGTCAAGCGCCGTATTCTTCTGGGGAACTTTGTACTCTCCAGCGGTTATTATGATGCATACTATGTGAAGGCGCAAAAAGTTCGTCATCTCATTCAGCAGGAGTATGCCGGCATCTTTGAAGAGGTTGACCTGATTCTAAGTCCGGTCGCACCGCGAACGGCGTATGAGTTTGGTGCACTCGCCGATCCGCTCGAGATGTATTTGAGTGATATCTATACTATTTCGGTTAATTTGGCGGGACTGCCGGCAATTTCACTGCCTGTTGAGAAGACTGAAGCCGGTATGCCGGTGGGGCTGCAACTTATTGCGGCTCCCTTTGATGAACAGACACTGTTTGACGGGGCATTAAGCCTTGAGCAATCGTTACTATCCTAATATAAAGCGGAGAAGCGTATGAATATTAAAAAGCGAGCATTGACATTTGAAGATGTGTTGTTGGTTCCTCAATACTCTGAGGTGCTACCTAAAGAGGTCTCTTTGGAGAGTCGTTTTAGTAAGAATATACCGCTGAAAATTCCAATGGTTTCAGCTGCCATGGATACGGTGACGGAGTATCGGGCCGCTATTGCGATGGCACGTCTGGGCGGCATAGGTGTCATTCATAAAAATATGGATGTTGAGACACAGGCAAAAATGGTGAAAAAGGTCAAAAAGAGTGAAAGCGGTGTTATTATTGATCCCATCTATATGCATCCGGGTGCCACGTTGGGACAGGCCGAAGAGATTATGAGCGAGTTTAAAATTTCAGGGGTTCCTATTGTTGATGCGCATCACAAACTGTTGGGGATTTTAACCAATCGTGACACACACTTTGAAAAAGATCTCAATAGACCTGTTGAAGAGATTATGACAAAAATACCGTTAATTACGGCACAAAAGGGAATCTCTTTAGATGATGCGGCGGAGATTATGCATCAAAATAAGATAGAGAAGCTTCCGCTTATTGACGAGGAGGGATACCTTCAGGGTTTAGTGACAATAAAAGACATTAAAAAGCGCATCGAGTATCCTAATGCCAATAAAGACGCTTTTGGACGCTTGCGCGTAGCTGCGGCAATCGGAGTGGGGCAGATGGATCGTGCCGAAGCTCTGGTTAATGCGGGTGTCGATGTGCTGGTGCTCGACTCAGCTCATGGACACTCCAAGGGGATTATTGATACCGTCAAAGCCATTAAATCGACATTGGAAGTTGATGTTGTTGCCGGAAACGTCGCAACGGCAGAAGCAGTAGAAGCATTGGCGGCGGCGGGCGCCGATGGTGTGAAGGTGGGTATTGGTCCAGGTTCTATCTGCACGACGCGTATTGTTGCCGGTGTCGGAGTACCTCAGATCTCTGCGATTGATGAGTGTGCCGAGGCAGGACGTCGTGTCGGCGTGCCGATTATTGCCGACGGCGGCATTAAATATTCCGGCGAAATTGCCAAAGCGTTAGCGGTTGGAGCTTCGTGTATTATGGCGGGCTCACTGCTTGCCGGCACCGAGGAATCTCCGGGAGATCTTATTAATTTTCAAGGACGCCAATACAAAGCGTACCGGGGTATGGGTTCTATCGGCGCCATGGGCAAAGGGTCAACCGACCGCTATTTTCAAGAGGGTACGGCGGCAGACAAGCTGGTTCCCGAGGGAATCGAGGGGCGCGTACCGTACCGGGGAAGTATTGCAGGTATTGTGCATCAGATGATGGGAGGATTGCGCGCTTCCATGGGCTATTGCGGTTCTAAAGATATTGCAACCTTTCAGGACAGAGCACAGTTTGTCGAGATTACAAGTGCGGGATTGAAAGAGTCCCATGTTCATGATGTTCAAATAACGGCAGAAGCACCAAACTATCATATATAAGAGGCACAATTATCGAAACGTTACATCTGCAGACCCATAGCGAGCATTTTAACAGTCCACTTTACCTAGAAAGCGGACGTATTTTGCAGCCGTATGATATTGTTTATGAGACCTATGGCACCTTAAGTGAGGCGAAAGACAATATTGTCGTTGTCTGTCATGCTCTGACGGGTTCGCATCATGCAGCAGGCTGGTATGAAGGCGATGCCAAACCGGGTTGGTGGGATGGACTGATCGGCAGCGGTAAGGCGATTGATACAGACAGATTTTATGTTGTCTGTACTAACGTTATAGGCAGCTGCTTTGGATCTACCGGTCCAATGTCACAAAATAAAGATGGCGAAGTGTACCGCTATAAATTTCCGGTGGTGAGTATTAAAGATATGATTAAGGCGCAACGCATCTTGTTTGATCGTTTGGGTATTCATCGAGTGCATGCGATTGTCGGCGGTTCCATGGGTGGTATGCAGGCGCTGCAATTTGCCATTCACTATCCCAGTTTTGCCAATAAAATTATTGCAATGGCGACAACATTTGCAACTCAGCCGTGGGCGATAGCCTTTAATAAAGTGGCTCAAGAGGCAATCTTGACCGATCCGGATTTTAAAAACGGCTATTATGACCCCGAAGATATTCGGCAAAAAGGGCTCAGTGGCATGGCGGTTGGGCGCATGGCCGGGCATATCAGTTTTCTTTCCCACTACTCGATGATAGAGAAATTCGGTCGGGAGTATAAACGCAACGACGGGCTTTACGAGCTGTTTGGAAAGTTTCAGGTGGAATCCTATTTGGAGTATAACGGCTACAATTTTACCAAATGGTTTGATCCTCTCGCGTATTTGTATATTACCAAAGCCATCAATATTTTTGATTTGGCGCGGGGATTTGATTCTTTGTTTCATGCCTTAGCCAAAATTCAGGCGGACTTGCATCTGATCAGTTTTCGTGAAGATATGCTTTTTTTGCCCGATGAGATGCGAAAAATAGATGAAATTTTGAAGAGTCAGCACTACCGAAACTGTCATCATTTTGAGGTGGAGAGTCATTATGGACATGATGCGTTTTTAGTAGAGATAGATAAGTTTGATTCATACGTAAAAGAGGTACTAAATGGCTGAAAATTTTGAACAGAAACTTGAAGAGGCAAAAGCAATTTTACAAAAATTGTTGCAAAGTGACATGACGATGAGCGAGAGTATGAAGGCGTATGAAGAAGGTATGAAAGCCCTTCAGAAAGCACAAAAACTTTTAGATGACGCCGTTTTACATGTCGAAACGATTAAGCAGCAGACGACCGAGCCCTCAGCGTGAAAATCGCCGCGCTTCAGCTGCCTTCTATGGGAATGAGCAGTACCCGGCTCTATAAATACGTTAGAAATGCTCACCGACAGGGAGTGCGCTTGCTGCTGCTGGGAGAGTATCTTCTCAATCCTTTTTTTAAAGAGTTGCAGCAGTGCACTGTAGCCATGATTAAAGAGCAGAGTGAGCATCAGCTTGAGGTCTTAAAAGCATTGGCACGTGAGTACCACATGACGATTGTTGCGCCTATTATCAGAGTACGCAAGCAGCAACTCTATAAAAGTATTGTCAAAGTGGCACCGAGTTCTATGGCATATTATGACCAGCAGATACTCATTAATTACGCACACTGGAATGAAGAGAAGTTTTTTTCCAATGCCGTTGCACCGTTACGTTCACCGTTGGTTTTTACCATAGAGAAGGTGAAGTTTGCGGTGATGGGTGGTTTTGAACTTCATTTTGATGAGCTGTGGAGCGCTGTTAGTGAGAAAAATGTCGATGTCGTACTTTTGCCGAGCATGGCGACATTTGAGTCAAATCAGCGATGGCGGGAGTTGATTAAGATGCGTGCTTTTACCAAAAGCTGTTATGTGCTTCGTGCCAACCGTGTGGGTGAGTACTTTGAAAAAGAACATATCTGGAATTTTTACGGTAATTCCCTTCTGGCACTGCCCGATGGAACCATTGAATCTGAGCTTAAAGACTCTGAAGAATTGATGGTGGTCGAAGTGACGCACAGCAACGTGGTAGAAGCCCGGCGTATATGGGGATTTAAAGAGAGTATTCGACGGCGCAGTTAACGAAAGAGTTTTTTCATCATCGTGAAGAAAATCTTAAAGATGCCTCGGTTACCCACCGTTTTACTGATGAAAGCATCGTACGTTGTGTTGTGATCTTCAAGGAA
>QNZR01000049.1 GCA_003978475.1 Sulfurimonas sp. | reverse complement strand
TCAAATTCATTATGACGACTGACGATGCCCATAATCGGCATCATCACAAAACTCAGCAGGGACATGAGCAGCATAAACAAAATCATCACCACTGCCGGCGACGGACTGATGCCCAGCTCCAAATAGAGCGATTCGGGAAGATTGCCAAAAATGGCAAACATCACAAACAGCATGCCTCCCATGGTAGCAATATTTTTGTAGATGTCACCGTGGGCAAAATGCCCCAGTTCATGTCCGAGTACGGCCAAGAGTTCATTATGGGAAAGTTTTTGAAGCAGGGTATCGAAAAGCACCACCCGTTTGTTCTTGCCCAAACCACCGAAATAGGCATTTAAACGGGCATCACGCTTACTGGCATCGCTAACAAAAACACCGCTGCTTGTAAACCCTGTTTTTTGCATCAACGTTGCAATCTTTTCATTTAGCTCATCATCTTCCAGTGGGGAAAGTTTATCGAAAAACATGGCACGAAGTGTCGGGAAAAACATATTCAATAACACGATGATTCCAAAAATAAAAAGAAAACTCCACAGCCACCACAGCTCGGAACTAAGCATTATCAGCGCAACCCCATAAATAACCATTCCACCTAACACCACAGTCAAAAGTGTCGAAATAACAGTATCTTTAATGTACTGTCTGTAACTCGAACGGTTAAAGCCAAATTTCGCATCCAGAACAAATTTCTGATACCACTCCAGCGGCAAATGAACCATACCGCCAATGACAATAAAACTCAACACCACTACGACGGCTTTAAGTGCGTCATCTTGTATTAAAAAGAGATTATTGAGCCAGACAATACCGGCATCAAGCCAGAAAATAAAGAGTAAATATTCTACGAAAGTCCCTACAATAGAGAGTTTCTCTTTAGAAACGGCATACTCTGCCGCCTGCAGATACTCTGCCGTTTTCAGCAATACCGCCTGCTGCCGTTTGGCACGATTTATAAAACCGATCTGCATAATACTGATGTAAATTCGAAACAGTACATACACGGTATACAGTGCCATGATAAACATTAACATCAATTACGCCTTCATTTTCTGAAATTGTATCAGATTCGCTGTTTATTTTGTTGTTATTTCTGTAATAGTGTCATTGATGGGTATGGCATCTTCGGTATCTGAAAACATTGCCTTGGCACCGACATAAATGGCACCAATCACCAATCCGGCAACAATCACCGCCCAAACAACACGACGTTTTTCACCTTTTAACGTGTTATAATCTTCAATATCCTGTAATCGTGGTTCGCTCATACTATCCTCCTTTTTGGTAACATAATACAGCATTACCACACTCAGTGATGTAAATAAAGCGAACTACTATGACGATTTAAGTATATTTTTTGTTTATTTTTAGCGTCAGATCTGCAACAATACCTCTTTATTTTCCAGCGGGTGCTATAATAACTCTTATGAAACATGACTTTATTCCCCACATTGACCCAACACCCGAACTTGAGAGGAAAGAGTGCCGTTTTTTTGCCTTTGTATTAATGCTTTTTCTAAAATTCGGTGCCGTAATTTTTGCCCTGCTTGTCTGGTATCTTTCCGATTTTTACTATGGTATTTCCTCTTTTTTGGTCTTTTATCTGGTCATTGGGATCATCCGTTCCAAACTCCTGCATGCTTCCATACCCAAGCTGCAACAGGAGTATCACTATAACGACCATGCCATTGCCACCTGGTATGTGAAGCGGGTGGCGGTCTGTGAGTAACAAATTACATGTAAAAGGTTCCCATGGCACTCGTTGATCTGCTCAATATCTCCAAACATTATGAAGCACAAACCATTTTACATGAGATCAATTTTCATGTTGATGCAGGTGAGCGTATTGTTATTGTCGGTAAAAACGGCAGTGGTAAATCTACCATTATGAAAATTATTGACGGTTCACTCGAGCCTGATGGCGGCGAACGCATTTGCAGACAGAACCTTCACATTAAAATGCTCGATCAGGTTCCCAGATTTGAAGAAGATCATAGTGTCCGTGAAGCGGTTGAAGCGGGGCTTGGAGAACTTAAAGCGGCTAAAATCCGTTTTGATCGGCTCAGTGAGTCACTGGTACATGATTTTGACAATAAAGCGCTGCTTCAGGAGCATGCGACACTCTCCAACTTTCTTGACCATCACAATGCCTGGAATCTCGATGAAAAAATTGAACGGGTTTTGGAATTTTTTCAACTAAAAATGTATGAAACACGCTTGGTTCATATGTTAAGCGGCGGCGAACAGCGGCGTGTGGCATTAGCAGCGCTACTGCTGCAAAAACCCGACATACTCCTGCTTGACGAACCCACCAACCACCTTGACGTTTACATGGTAGAGTTTCTCGAAGAGCTGATTCTCAAAGAGAAGTTTACACTGGTCTTTATTTCGCATGACCGCTATTTTATTGACCAAATTGCCACAAAAACCATTGAAATTGAAGAGGCGGCATTGCGTGAATTTAACGGGGGGTACTCCAACTACCTGACCCAAAAATCTGAACTGCTGCGCACCATGCAAAAACAGCATGACAATCTCTTGCGCCTGCTCAAAGCCGAAAATGAGTGGCTCGGCAAAAGTGTCCGCGCCCGTCTTAAACGAAACGAAGGGCGAAAAAAACGGGTATTGGCACTGCGAGAAGAAGCAAAAACCAACCCTGCCCGCATCCATAAAATACAACTGGAACTGCAGCGTGAAGCCAAACATTTTAACCGTGACAAAAGCATCAATAAGCAAAAAATGCTTTTTGAAATTGAAAATCTCGGCATTACTCTAGGAGAGAAAAGACTCATTTCCAACTTCTCCACCCGCATACTGCAACGTGATGTTATTGCCATTGTCGGCCCCAACGGCAGCGGGAAATCTACGCTGTTAAAAGCACTTCTTCAACGGCTCAAACCCACAGAAGGTATCATAAAACAGGGTGATTTCAGCATTGGCTATTTTGACCAACACCGTGAAATGCTCGACGATTCCAAAAATCTTATTGAGACCTTTTGTCCTATGGGCGGAGACCGTGTTGAAGTGCAGGGAAAAAATTTACATGTATATGGCTATTTGAAAAACTTTCTCTTTCCACGGGAATTTTTAGACAAAAAAATCGGTATTTTAAGCGGTGGTGAAAAAAACCGTGTGGCACTGGCGCTACTCTTTACCAAAAAAGTGGACTGTCTCATTTTAGATGAACCGACCAATGATCTGGATATTCCGACGATTAACATTTTAGAAGAGCAGCTGCAACATTTTCCCGGAGCGGTAATTATTGTCAGTCATGACCGTTACTTTGTCGACAAAATTGCCAAAAAACTCTTTATTTTTCAGGGAAACGGTACGGTCGAAGAGTCTTACCTGCCCTACAGCGAATATCTTGACATTGAAAAAGAGCTGCGTGAGGTTGCCGCCATAAAACATCCTACCAAAACAGCTGAAGCACTCAAGCTTTCGAAAAACAGACACAAAGCCAAACCCTTAAAGCTCTCGTTCAATGAGAAAAAAGCTCTGGAGCAGCTGCCCAATGAAATTGAACAACTCGAAATACAGATACAACAACTCAATAACTGTCTGGCAGACCCCTCATGCTACGAAGAAAAAGGTATTAGCACGCTTGCTCGGGAGCTTAGTGACAGCGAAGTACTCTATGAACAAAAAGTCGATGCCCTGCTCACCATTGAAGAGAAACTTGAACACATCGAAGCACAAAAACATGAGGAACGTTCTATCTCAAAGATATCCGAAAAAACATAAATGCCCTAACGGCTATTTATTATGCGTTGTTTTCCCCGCCCCACCCGCTCTTTGATGCTGAAGTATCCAAACTAGTTCATAAAATTATGTTTCGTAATGTTACAGATACGTTATGGTTTCATACTAAAAACCATCTATCAAGGATCTTGATACAATGACACTACTCCCTGCACTTCTTCTTACCTTCACCCTCATTGCCACAGGACTTTATGCTAACACGCCACCTAACGCCAAAGTCATTATAGACAGAATGATTATTGCCTATGGAGGAGAGCACAACATTCAAAAACTCAACGCCTATGAGCAGTTTTGGAACATTGAGACGAAAACCACCGATACCAACGGCACTGACGAACGTATGGTCATGATACCAAACTCGCTCTCCACCAAACTCGTCTACCCCAACAAAACCGAGGTACGCATGCTGCACAACCAGTACGGTTCCAAGACATTCGATCAACAGACCATCCGGGCAAAGGGTCCCATGCTCGATGCCATGAAACTCCAGTTAATGCGGCTCTACCATCCACTGGTACTCCAGAATAAACTACGCAATATCAGTGCTTCCGAAGATGCCAAAGATTACATTTTAACGCTAAAGGAAGGATCGTTACGTGCACAATATTTTGTCTCCAAAGAGACCTATCTCATTGAAAAAGTAGTCGGTAAGCTAAGTATGGGCGGGCAACCCATGGAGTTTGTGACACTCTATGACGATTACCGGGCTATCAAGGGTGTTATGGTACCTTACAAAGAGGTCAAGTATGCCGGAAGTGTCAATACGGCAGTGATGCATCTGCAAAAGATGCACTTTTTAGCCGCACCTAAAATTAGGCATTAAGCGCTATTTCAGCTCTTCGTTGCGTCGAATCAGTACTGACAGACGCTCCAAAGCAAAGTTGCGCTGGGCTCTAATGTAGTCCGGGTATTTATACCCTTTTGCCGTCATAACGGTATGCAGTTTCTTAAGTGACGCATTCTCAATGGTGCCGTACTTAATACTCATCTCTTCAGCCAGTCGCAAAAAGAACATTAACAGCACCGCCTGCGCCTTCTCACCGGTTTTCCCCGATGCCAGAACCGCCGCAAACTCTTTGCCCATTGTCATAATGTTATATTCTCCCATGATGTCAAGTTTCGCGGCATCCGCACTACTCAAATAGGCTAAAATATTGAGATTAAGCTCTAAAAACATCTGGTTGGTTTTATCACACACCGCATTGTTTTGAGAGAGTTTTTTCTGATAAGCAACCATGCTTGCCTGTAGAGGTTGAAAAAAACCGTTCATTGGCTTCCTTTTCATAATATAACCGTATTATCGCAAAATATGCGTAAAAAAGAGAATACATGTAAAATATACGCTGCTGCTTTTAGCTTCTGTTAAAGAAACTAAACCAGCAGACTTTTTTTGGAACGATCGTATCGGCTCAAAATTGCCGGCAACATCAGTAAATCTACGAGTACGGCAATCATTAGGGCAATTGCTGTCACAAAACCAAAGTTGACATTGGGCAAAAAGTCACTGAAAATAAAAATCATAAACGCACTGCTTAGCACCAACGTAGTAAAAATAATGGCACTGCCGGCGTACTGCATGACATAAGTCAGTGATGTTTCAAAATCGTCGCCACGGCGGCGGGCTTCTCGGTACTTGACCAGAAAATGAATCGTATCATCCACTGCCACCCCGATAATAATAGCTCCCGAAATCGCCACACCAATGTCAATGGTAAGCCCCAGCCACCCCATAACCCCCACAACCAACACAATGGGCAAGATATTGGGAATAATAAAAAGCGGAATCATCCGAATATTTCTAAAAATGAACAGCATCATAATCGAGACCGCCGAAATCGCCAAAACAATGGAGTTTATTAACGTTGCCGTCACATCGTTTTGCATATGAGCAAACATAACGGTCTGCCCGTTGACCTTCGCTGCATACGGCGTAGCCGCCCACCATGACTCAATCCATGAGATCATCTCCAGATCTAAAGAAGTATCCACTACATCCATAGCAGCTGAAATGCGAAAGAGCCGCTCATTGACATCCATTTTATCATTAATCTCCATACCCTGAGGTAATGAGAGCGAATACAGCAGCAGATACTGAGCGATCAGGTTTTTATTCTCAGGAATACTTTTGGAGCCGTTCATGACCTCATTAAACTTCTCCACCACATCCGTGAGTGAAGAGATATGCCGCATTGCCGGATATGCCGCATCAAACGCATCATAAAAACGCTCTACCGTCCTCATAAACTCCGGCTCTTTAATACCGTCTTTAGCCTGTGAATCGACAATAATCTCATAACTCATAGGTCCCGTGAGGTTTTTTTGAACAAAATCGACCGTCTCTCGAAACGGAACATGCGCATCAAAATAGCGTACGGTATTAGAGTCTACCTTGACATGAAAAATTCCCGCTCCAATACCAAGAAAGAAGAGAGAACTCAACAGAATAATGCGACGATCATATTTGATGATAAAACGGCTATAGCGTCGGGCAAGATGATGCTGCTCTTTGCCCTGCTCTTTGGGGGTCGGGGCAATATTCAAATTTAAAATGGCCAACACTGCCGGAACAAACAAAATCGTTAATACAAAAGCAAGCAATGCGGCATTGGCTGTTGCTATCCCCAGTGTTTTAATGGGAATAACCGCTGAAATTCCCAACGAGGCAAACCCGACTGCCGTGGTTAACGATGTTAGAAGCACCGGCAAAAAGTTTTTGTGCAGACTGTAGTGAATGGCCTGAATGTTATCCATCCCCTTTTTACGTCCAATCATGTAGATCCAAAAAATATGCATGGCATCGGCAATACCGATGGCAACGACAAAGACCGGCATATTTGCCGTAAAATTATTCATTTTATAGCCCAGCAGCACTTGCACCGAGAGCACAATTAAAAAGGTAAATACCACGACTGAAATACTTAAAAGTACCGCTGAAGGACGCTTGAAAATAATCCACAACAACACCATAGAAATTAGCAGTACCAGTGGCGTAAAGGTCGCGGCATCATGCTCACCCAACGAAATAAACGACATATTGAGAATCGGACCGCCTCCCAGATAAAAACGATAGCCACTTTGCGCTTCTTCCGCCACAATTGCCTGAACGGCAGCTTCAAGTTTTTTAGAGACTTCAGGGTCATCCCCGGCCTTGGGAGTCATTCGAGCCACGATCATGGTGGTTGTAGCATCGGCACTTAAAAGATGCCCAATCACCATCTCTTCCCCTTGAATAATACGGGC
The DNA here is from genome assembly GCA_003978475.1 of Sulfurimonas sp. Classification (GTDB taxonomy): domain Bacteria; phylum Campylobacterota; class Campylobacteria; order Campylobacterales; family Sulfurimonadaceae; genus QNZR01. The sequence goes on along the minus strand of QNZR01000049.1, from coordinate 683 downwards.
TTTTTCCTTGAGGTCTTCCGCACTCAACGCATCAACATCTTCAATGAAATCCTCAACAATAACATCATCGGGAAAGTCAGGGTCGGCATGTATATACTGATAGTTGGTCAGTGAGTCCACCCGTGCAATATATTTGGTCTCCCACAGTTTTTGCGTCATACGCTCAATCACATGCAGCGCTTTAGGGTTAAAAATACCGTCGTCATCTTTAAACATGACCAAAACCGCATCATCATTGCCAAAAACGGCACGAAAGTCATCATACTCTTTTAAAATGGGCGACGTCTCACCAAACCAAATGCGGTAGCTTCCTTCAAACTCCAGATGTTTAAGCTGTGAGGCCATCAAAATCGTAATAAGGGGGATGCTGATGGCGAAAAACCATCGAAACTTTATGATGAAGTCTACAAATCTGTTCATGTTGTGCTCGCTTTTTAAAAGTGGTAGGAGAGGTTAAGCCCTATGCGCTGATGGGCGATGGGATTTCCAGGATCTTTGCGTTATACCCCATGAGGGCATAGGCTGTCGGGTCGGTTTTGGAGGGGTTGATATAGGCATAATCGGCCTTTAGACTCAAAACGTCAAAAAGCCGGGTCTCGTACTTGAAAGAGTAACTCTGTTCATGATACTGCCAGTCGATGATGGCACCGGCGATAATGGAGGAGTCCGCAGCATCGTTGAAG
>QNZR01000151.1 GCA_003978475.1 Sulfurimonas sp. | reverse complement strand
AGCAGCGCTGGCAAAAGCACCGTTTCTTTTTTTCCATGATGAAACGTTTGCCTTTGAGCCCTATTTGGGCACAATTAATGTGGTATTTTTTATTGGTTAAACCTGGGAGAGTCGTAACTATCCCAAAGAACTTTTTGCCCGGGTTGCCGATGATTTACATGTAAAATATCCGGACATACGGGTACTCATTGCCTGGGGTGGTGACGACGAGAAAATGCGTGGAGAATGGATTTCGGCACACTCTGAACATGCGATTTTGCTGCCCCGGTTGAGTTTGAATGCGCTAAAGGCACTGATAAGCAGGTGTGACCTGCTCATTGGAAATGATACCGGCCCTACCCATATGGCATGGGCAATGAACCGACCCAGTATTACGCTTTTTGGACCGACTCCGGTCTCACGGGTGCATGTAACTTCCATCAATAAAGTGTTAAAGTCACCCTCTCATGTGGATCCCTATCGGCTCAATAAAGAAGATTTTTCCATTAAAGAGATAGCTCCGGAGTCGGTTGTTGCATTGGCAGAAACCCTGCTTCCCAAGGAGCGCTAGGATTTCTCCTCTTTTTTCTTTTTGGTTTTAGAAAATCCCGCACCCTTTTTGGTTTTTGCCTGTAGTTCGAGGCTTTCAATGAGGTGACGATAGTCGTGACCCTCTCGATGCAGTGCTGCAAAACAGGTGGCAATAACGGCAATGGCATTGGGAACTTCACCCTTTTTTTTGTAAGACTGAATATTTTTGTCGCTGACTTTAATGAGCTTGCTAAATTTAGGCAGGGTAATTTCAGCATCAAGAAGTACTTTTTTAAAATCAATAAATGTCATGGGCACCATTGTAACATGAGTATCTATAAAATATTACTAAATACTATAAATTTATTGATGGCATTCCGATAAATAGCTGTTGGTAAGAATTAATGACGATTTTTTAGGTGTAAAGCATTCAAAAAACAAGGTTGCCAGGAAGGCGGCTAACACGGTTTTCAAGATAAGAAAAAGCTACAGGCTTCTCAGCCTGTATGGGGACATACCACGTTTTACAGTGGTGTGACGTTTTCTGCCTGAGGGCCTTTTTGACCTTCGCCAATTTCAAACGTTACTTTTTGACCTTCAGCAAGTGACACACGTCCGTAACCCGGATTGTTAACTTGACGGAAGTGGACAAAAATATCCTTGTCGCCATTTTCTTGTTGGATAAATCCAAAACCTTTTTCTTCGTTGAACCATTTCACGGTTCCATTTAGCAATTCTGCCATGGTATACCTCTTTATAGGGAAAAATACACTTTAATAATAAAGTGGAATCAAAATCGGGGAGTCTTCAGGTCTAGCAGAGTATTCTCGTTACACACCAAAGATGAACTCTAGCCTCATCTTTCATCGCACGTATTGTAACGTATTTTTTTAAAAATAGCTAATATATCTTTTTAATACGACCGATAAGACCATTGGTAAGCCGTACCTTAATGCCGTGGGGATGGCGTGTTGCGCCGGTTAAAATGTCTTTGACAATTCCTTGTGTCAACGTCTGTGTTCGTTGATCATGTTTCTGAACAATAGCTACCTTTGCGCCACTTTTGACGTTATGGCGTAGTGTCCCTTCCATTATGACTGCCTCGGTTCATAGGCAAGTATTTTTTTCACGGTGTCAACCGAACAGAAAAAGACGGCATCGAAAACAGGGTTGAGCCGTGTGGTTTGTTCGTCAAGGACATCTAGCGCTTTCATATGAAAGCCTTCACCGTCTTTGCGCTGTTTGGGTGTTACATGAAAGGTGATGGGATGGAGCGTGCGAACGAGGTTGCGTATTTTTTTATAACTTTGATGATTCTGTTTTGGCAGAAGATTTTTCTGCTTGGCTTCATGAATACGTATGTTGCTAAGCAGGGTGAGTTTGTCTTGAAAAATAACTTTGTCCCAAACAATACTTCCATGAGAAAAATGAAATGCACACTGTTTTGCCATGAGAGGGTGGGGCTTGGTTCTGCGGATGGCTTCAAGCATGTGAAGAAAAAAATTTTTTCCTCCCAGCGCGGTCGCACACGCAATAAGTTGGTGATGATAATCGGTTTTTGCCGCATCATCTAAATGGTTAAAGTCGCACATGAGGGTGTCCTTGTAAACGAGGTGTGCCATTATAGTACAAATTTGACGCAGATGGCGTGTATGGTCGTGATTACAAAAACTTCAGAGTGACGGTCTGTTTGTAGTAATGCGTGTCAAACGTGATGGTGCCGTTTTGGCTGATTTTTAATGCAATGCCCCCTAACGCGCTAGCATAAAGTGATGCTGCATTGCGTCCGCCTAAAATGGAAGAAAAGGCAGATTGTAGTGCCTCTTCAACGGCGGGGTCGGTGTGATGCGTTTGAAGTGACAAAATGCTGCCAACGGACTGTAAGCCCTCATCATCAAAGATGACGCAGCCGTCAAGCGTCATCAGGTTTTTTAAAATCTGCATGCTCCCGGGGGCGATGCTGAGTGCTTTTTTGGGTGTGGAGCGAATGAGGGTTGAGAAGTTTTTTAAAAAAGGGTCACGGCTGCTGTGAATATCGGAACTCTGAGGGTTTAAGACCTGCTGGTGGGAGAGACGCCGAAACTGATCGTAAATAATGAGCCCACCGTGACGTTCATAACTGAGTTCAAGAGCAATTTTAAGCAGACTTTTGCCTATTTGGTTGTTGTTGAAGCGTGCACGAAAGAGTGTCTCAAGCAGATCCATATCGTAACAGTGCCACTGTCGGTTTCGTCGTGAGGCGATTACGGTGTACTTCTTCTGAGCACTATAGTGCTCTTGAGCCAACAGAAAAACATCACCGTTACTTTGGTAGTGTACTGTCAGCAGTGCCGTTGTGTTTTTGGAGTGAAACAGTGTGGCATAGGGAGCAAAAGGCTTAGGCACATTAAAGGCATGTTCTGTGGAGGCAGCAGGGTTCATCTCATAGATGCCCATAATTTTAAAATCCTGACTGAGCATAATATACACTTCGGCAGAAAAGTGGATGCGGCAGAGGTAGTGAAGTGAATCCATCAGCGTTTGGGGATGATCTGCCGAGGCAGTGTCTGTCGTCAAAACAAGATTCAGGTTGGGAAAAATATCTTCATGTCGTTCTTGATCGAGCAGCGCAATAAGTTTGAGTATGTATGAAGCACACGGGGCACTGACGCCGCTGCTAACATAGAGCCATTGGGAAACCACATCTTCTGTCGTAATCGTTTCAGCAGCCTTGAGCGACTCCAGGAGTCGGTAATATACGGCTTTTCGCTGCGGCGATGCATCACCAATATAGTAGGCACTGGCGACATCGGCTCCGTCAATCCGGTATCGGGTGATTTTTTTGAAACGGAACTCATCATGCTGCCTGGCTTGTGTCGGCTCCGGTAAAAACAGATGGGGAAACATGGCTGCGAGCAGTTGGGCTTTGTGACTCACGGGACACTCCTTGAAAACCTATTATACTTAAAATGTTAAAATAGCGTACATAAGGAGCACAGATGTTTAAAGTACTCACGCTAGATGGCGGCGGCATTCGGGGCTATTTGAGTGCCAGAATTTTAGCCAATCTTGAAAGACTGCTAAACAACGATGACGGTAGCGAGACGGGCATTGGTCAGCGCTTTGATCTGATTGCGGGAACCTCAACAGGCGGTATAATTGCCGCTGCTCTTGCTATGGGGATGCATGCCAAAGAGATTGTCACGTTCTATGAAACGCTTGTAAGCGATGTGTTTACTCCGGCTTCAGAAGGTATTTTTGAACCCAAGTATTCTGCGGAGATATTGCGCCAACACCTTGAGCAGGTTTTGGGTGATGCCACGCTCTTGGATGTTATGACGGACGTGTGCATTACGAGTGTTGATGTTGAAAATGGTGTGGCACGTTTTCATAAAAGCGGGTATTTCCAGAGAAACCAGACCCGTCTGGATGAAAAACTGGTCGATATTGTATTGGCAACCTCTGCCGCACCAAGTTACTTTTCTTTGGCAGATACGCGACATTCAAGAAATCTGTGTGATGGCGGTATGGTAGCAAACAACCCCTCTTTGGTCGCGCTGATTGATGCGATGAAACTTCCGGGCAATACGTTGGAGACCATCACACTTATTTCTGTTGGTACGGGAGAACAGCCTGGCACACCTTACGATGTCACACGCCTGAAAAATGCCGGAATATTGGAATGGATGGTCGATATTGAACCCAATACCAAAGTTGCTCGGGTGGTTGAAAATATGCAGCAAAAGCGTTCTAAAATTCTTATGGGAACGGAGTATTTTTTGAGCAATGAGAAAGTTTTTGGCTCCAAAGGCTCTCCTTTGCTGGAGCTGCTGATGAATGCGCAGTCGAAACTGGCAGATGAACAGACACGTTTTTTACTCCAGAAGAACTATTTGCGTATTAATCCGAAGTTGAGCGTACCGATAGCCCTTGATGCGGTTGAGACATTGGAGCGTCTGAACAATCTGGCAGATTTGGATGAACAGCAGCATCGCGCGGTATTGAGACTGCTGCGTTAAAGCTACATGTATTTTGATATAATAACATCAAAAAAGGAGCAGCAATGAAAACCGCTGTTGTTTTAGGTCTATTGTTTTTTGGTATGATCGTCTCTGCTGAGGAACGGTGTATGAACAATCGTTTGGGTGAACCCGTCTGTTCACCTCAGTGCGGTTCCATCGGTACCAATACACTGGGTGAGATTGTTTGCGGTCAAGGGGCATGTATTACCAATAAATTCGGCGATCTTATTTGCTCCAAGCAGCAAGGCGGAACGGCAACGAGGAATTTTTTTGGTGATGTTGTCTGTACCGGAGGGTGTGAGCCGGCATCGGCAACATTGTGTCAGAAACCCTATTGAGCCAAGGTGGCAGTTTATGGTGTATAATGGCAATCATAAGAAATAACCTGTAAAGGAGTGTATTTGAACGACACGACTCAAGAACTAAAAGAGAAGATTACTGCACTCAAAGAGCGGCTTAATGTGACGGTTGTAGCACATTTTTACCAGCGGGACGAGGTTTTCGAAATGGGTGATATTACCGGAGATTCTTTGGAACTTGCCCGTAAAACCATGGAAGACAACGCCGAATACGTGCTGTTTTGCGGTGTCGGTTTTATGGGGCAGAGTGTGAAAATCATGAGTCCGCACAAGCGGGTAGTGATGCCACGGATTGCCTGCTGCTCCATGGCAAAGATGATTGGCGGTGAGCAGTATGAGAACTCGGTAAAATTTTTGGAGGCTAACGGGATTAGCCGGGATAATATTATGCCTGTGACATATATTAATTCCGATGCCGATGTCAAAGCAGCCGTCGGAAAAATGGGTGGCATGGTCTGTACGAGTTCCAATGCGAAAGTCATTATAGAAAAAGCACTCGAAGCAGGCAAAAAAATCCTTTTTGTTCCCGATCGCTGTTTGGGGCAAAATATTGCCAAGGGAATGGGGTTGAGGTCGTGCGTCATCGGAGATGGCAGTGATGTGAAGGATGCCGATATTATCTGTTATGACGGTTTTTGCTCGGTGCATCAGTTATTTACTGTTGATGACATTAAGTTTTATCGAAAGAAATATCCGGGCATTAAGATAGTGACGCATCCCGAATGTGACCCGGCAGTATGCGATGCGTCCGATTTTGTAGGTTCAACGTCTCAAATTATTAGATATATTAACGAGATACCGTTAGATCAAAAAGTTGCCGTTGGTACCGAGTTTAACCTGGTTAACAGACTGCGCAAAGAAAATACATACGTACTCTCTTCAACCAAGCCGGAGTGTCCGACTATGAACGAGACCACGCTTGAGCATCTGTATGAGACGCTGCAAGCCATTGACAAGGGTGAACCGATTAATGAAATTCTTATCAATCCCGATACACAAAAATGGGCAAAAATTGCATTAGAGCGAATGCTGGCATTATGATTGAAGCTTTTGTCACAGCGGCTTTAAGTGAAGATGTGGGTCGGGGTGACCTGTATGCTTTGGTTTCTCAAGCGCTCCCTGCTCGTGCAAACATTATTGCCAAGAGCAATGGCGTGCTTGCCGGTCGTCGTTACATTGACGTGCTGGCTCAAACGGAAGGCTTTAGTGTTGTTTGGGAATTTGAAGATTCTGATGTTTTTAATTCTGGCGATGTGTTGGCAACGCTTCAGGGTGATTCACACACGCTTTTACGAATTGAGCGAACACTCTTAAATATGCTGCTTCATGCAAGTTCCATTGCCACATTGACTCGAAAATTTGTCGAAATAGCTGCCCCTTATGGCACAAAACTGCTTGACACAAGAAAAACACGACCGCTGCTTCGAGTTTTTGAAAAGTATGCTACGCGTTGTGGCGGAGCCGTCAATCACCGTTTAGGCTTAGATGACTGCCTGATGCTTAAAGATACGCATTTAAAGACCATTTCAGATTTACATGTATTTATGAAAGAGGCACGCAAGCAGATTCCTTTTACTTCAAAAATCGAGATAGAAGCAGAAAGTTTTGAACAGGCAAAAACGTTTATGAAAGTGGGTGCCGATATTGTAATGTGTGACAATATGACACCCGAACAACTCTTAGAAGTGGTAGCTTACAAAAAAGAGCACTATCCCTCCATTTTACTTGAAGCCAGTGGAAATATCTCTTTGCAAACACTCGAGTCTTATGCTAAAACGGGTGTCGATGCCATTAGCTCCGGTGCACTCATTCATCAAGCAAATTGGATTGACATCTCCATGAAGATGCAGTAGGAAAATCTAATCTTATAGAAAACGTTATTATTACCTTTCATACATATTTGTAATTTGCTACCTGAGCCTTTTGATTCAAATAATGGCTATTTTCATTAATTTGGTATTTTTTGTGTTCCTTTAATTCTTAATATTATGTGTGTTTATGCTAAAGTGTTCCTTGAATAAATAGTTGTCTGAACGCTTCGCATTCAGACAACGGGCGCGCCCGTTAGTAGATTATATTTCAGTTTGACATATTTTTTAATAAAACTTATAGGGATTGAATATGAGTACGAATAACAGGCAAAGAAGAAAAGAGAAACAAGCTAGAATAAAAAAGAAAAAACAGCAAAACAATATGGTTGAAAGAAAAACTTCTAGTGGTATCAATCTACAAGTTTTAGAAAATCCATTTGCTAATATTTCGGAAGATGATAGAAGAAAAGTTATTGATGAAATACAAAAAGTCAATGAAAAAGATTATAATGAATCATTAGTAAGATTACAAGAAATATTAAGAGAGTATAATCCTATAGTTATTTTAAGTTTTATAGCCAATTATGGCTTGACAATAGGTGTTGGAGAAGATAACATTCAAGAGCATATTCGACAAATACATCAGGCACATGTTGAAATCTGTCAAGCTCTTATATTACAAATTGAAGTAGAAACATGAAAGTTCTGATGACTAGCGTAATGTCAAATCAATGATATGTTAAGAACATTTTTTCCTGAATGATATCTGAACAGTATTGTAATTATTTTAAATGTGATCTCATCCATCTTAATGGAAACTGAATATACTGGGATGGGAAGTGGAGGCAGTACTTGTTTATGGGATTAGGTGTATAAGGGAAATATTCCCAGCAATTATGAATTACTCCGGCACAATCCAGAGAAAGAAAACATTGCCATATAAACACTGCATTTATACAACTTGGACTGAAATCCTTCTCTCCAATATTAGATTCATAACTAGTCAGATGAAT
>QNZR01000041.1 GCA_003978475.1 Sulfurimonas sp. | reverse complement strand
CCATCTTGCAAGATCGCCATGGCAAGCTGTTTTTCATACTCTTTATTAAGTGCGGTAAACTCAATGGTGAATTCATGGTCAAAGTAACGAATACGAAAGGCAGTAGATTTAAAAACTTTACCGCTGGAGTGTTGGTAGCCGGTGTGCTCTTTTTCACCAATAACCGAGTAAATGAACGATTGAAACAGGCGGCTCATCACTTTTCGTATTTTAAGTTTTGAGGTTGCGGTACGGGCTGTAATGATGAGCATGAAACACCAAAAAATTTATTTTGACATATATTAGCATATTTTCCATAACAACTACATGGTTTCTCCATAGATTCATGTTACAATATACCGTTTGTACTCCCACAAAGGATGCTATGCCGTGCTAAAACTTTTTATGCTTTTTTCAGGATGCCTGGCAGTGCTCTGCGGTGCTGCGGATGTGGTACCGAACGATCAAGAGTATTACACCGCCAAGGTGCGGAACACCGAGCTGATCTATACGAAGAAAAATCTGCCTTTTGCCCAAATAGCGGCAGATACTCAAATGCAGCTGCAGCCTCGGTATGAGCAGCTTTTTGGGTATATAATGGATGAGCCGCTGTATGTCGGGCTGCTCTCTGATTACAATCAGATTGCCAACGGTTTTATGATGCCGTATCCTAACAATCGTCAAATGAACTACATTGGCGGTACGATGTATGTGGACCATTTTAGTGCGACTTCATGGCTTAAAACGTTGTTGTACCATGAAACGGCACATAACTACCAAATCAATGCCAAAGACAATGTCATCTCCAGCACGCTTCATAGTCTATTTGGTAACGGCATGGTATTTTATCCGTGGTTTGTTTTTCCCAATATTGTCGAGAGTTCTTTTTTGCTGGAGGGCAACGCGGTATTGAACGAATCGTATCATGGTAACGGTGGACGGCTCTACAGCGGTCGTTTTAAGGTTGAAACGCTTATGCAGGCAAAAGCAGGTTATCTGACACCGGAACGGGTCTATAATGACAATTACTTTTTTCTCTACGGCTCGCACCATTATACGCTTGGAGGGTATTTTCAGTACTATTTGGCACAGCGGTACGGGCTGGAAGCGACGAACAGTTACTGGAAAAAGCACTCTCAAGACTGGTTTTGGCCCTTTTTGACCAACAACGCCATGCAGCGTGCGGTAGGGGTCGATTTTGAGAACGCATTGGCGCAGTGGAGTGAGCAGATGCGTCAGGAGGCCTTACAGGTTAATGTGGTAGCGGGTGAAAAGGTGACGACATCACAAAGCTATATGCCGCTAAACAGTACCGATAGCGAGATCTTTTTTCTGGTCAATGAGAGCGGTCGAAAGATGCCCGAACTGGTGCGTGTTGAGAAAGAGCATTTACAGGTCATTAAAGAGCCCCGCAGTTTTTTTGCAGGCAAAGTGCTGCATCATCATGGCGAGTATGTTACCCAGGCCGGTGCCATGACCTCACCGCTGCGTATCTATCAGGGGCTGTACGATGCCGATGGCTATCTGGTGGAAGGCACGGCATCAAAAGTCATTCAGGGTTATCTCACAGATGGCCGTGCCGTCTATTTTGATGTCTCGAGCTCTTTTGATCAGCCGCAGCTGTATGTCGCAGAGCGTTTTTATGCGCAGGTGAACTCTTCGGTCTATATTGATGCCGATGATAACCTTTACTACTTTAAACAGCAGGGAACGACGCGCACGCTCTATAAAAATCATACGCCGCTTACGCATTTTCAGGGTCATTACGGGTTTGTTACCGATGTCGATGCCCAAGGCGCAGTCTATTTTATTGCCAATTCGCAGTACGGCTCGACGCTCTACCGTTTTCGAAATGCCGTTATGGAGCGTCTGAGTCGCGGCGATACTATTATTGATGCACGCCTTGTTGATGAGAGCCGGGCATTGGCGGTGCTGGTCGGTTCCGATGCCTACAGCTACGAGGTGATTGCGCTCGACCCCAAGCCGCAACAGCCGTATGAAGTGCAGCTTGCGTTTCAGACCGACATTCCGCTTCATGAGCCGATTTCGCCACAGGCAACAACCCCTACGGTCGATGTGAACCACCCCTACAGCACGTTAGGGAATATGAACTATAGTGGCATTAATCTTGCCGTAGAGAGTGATGAAGATGTGGGTTGGCTTTACAATATAAGCATGAATTTTTCCGACCCGTTGTTGCAAAACACGCTGGCACTCTTTTCATGGCGCAATGCGGATGCTCTCAGCGTTGCGGGAGTGCGTTACGGCAACTCGAAGTATTTGCTTGAGTATGCGCTGTCGGCGTATGGTGTGATTGACCATGACAGTAATCTTTCGACTCGGGACTATGGTATTGCCGCAGAGGCACGCCTGCCGTTTTTGCGTCGAGGTTACTACGTGGGAGATCTGCATGCCGGTTATGTTCAGGAGTACGAGGCGCAGACACGAGAGCCGCTCAGCCTCTCGCTCAATCTCTCACGGGAAGAGTGGTACGGTGTGAGCATGTACCCCAATTTTATAGCAGCGGCATCGCTCTATGCCACGCACGACCGTGATGATATGACCTATGGTGCAAGTGTTCGGTTCTCACAAGATTTTTGGTGTGAAAACTATGTGAGCCTTCAGGGGCAATATGTCAGCAGTGATGCGGATACGATTGAAGACGAACGGGGCATTAAAGTGGCAAGGACACGTGATGGAATTGCTGTAGATCCGACGACCGTCGTGATGCCGTCACTGCGCGACACCCTCTACATTACAGAGGCTACCGTGGCACGAGTGCATGTTAACAGCGTGTTCAATGTCGCTGCCTACTATTTTACTTTCCCCGTCTCATTGCGTCGTGAGGCTCTGGAGCTGAGTTACAGTTACTACGGTCTCAAAAGATTTGGTGAGCGTGCTGATGTGAATGAATATGGTGTCGGTATGACCTTTGATACGTTCTGGTTTAATCGTGTGGGTATTCCCGTAAATGTCAGTTATTACTATAACGACAACGCGCGCGTCGCCAAAAGATCGCAACTGCGGGTGTCTCTTAGCATGATGTTCTAAATTGACAGGTTAGAGCCGCTCTTGTACGGTACGTTTTAATCTGGCAACTGAGGGTCGCCCGAACAGGTGACTGCCGTTCCCAGTTTGGCACCCATGTGGCCACCCCACTCCTGAAGCTGTTGAAAGATCGGAATCAGCCTCATACCCTCCCGGGTAATGGTGTATTCTACTTTTGGCGGTACCACAGGATACACTTTGCGTGTAACAAGCATATTTTTTTCCAGATCTCTCAATGTTTGAGTCAACATTTTTTGGGTAATGTGTCCCATGCGTTTTTTGATTTCACCGTAACGTAGCGTTCCATGACTTAAGTGCCATAAAATCAATCCTTTCCATTTTCCGCTAATAAGATCCAGTGCAAATTCGAAAGAGCAGGCGTACTCATTATTTTCATAAATAATCTTCAATAGTATCCTTTTTGTATGTATATACCTTTTTAGATAGTTCTTGACATGTTAGCATATTGAATGCTAGGATTGCAAGCAAAAGGAGATGAGATGAACAACGATTTTATGAAAGCCATGGACTTTCGACATGCGTGTAAAGTGTTTGATGAGAACCGTGTTATTCCCGACGAGCAGATGCATTATATTTTAGAAGCAGGGCGCAAGTCGCCCTCATCGTTTGGTATGGAGGCGTGGAAGTTTCTTGTCATTACCAACAGGGAGCTCAAAGCCGTACTGCGTCCGAAATGCTGGAATCAGGTACAGATTACGTCTTGTTCGCATCTGGTTGTCGTGTTGGCGGGCATTGAGGGTGTCAAGCCTCAAAGCGGCATTCCCAAAGCGCGCTTTATGCGGCGTGATATGCCTCAAGAAACCTTGGATTTTTACCTGGATCTTTACGCCAAACATCTGCATGAGACGTTACGCAGTGATGCCGATATTTATGCCTGGACGGCACGACAGACCTATATTGCCGCTGCCAATATGATGACGGCAGCGGCTTATATCGGTATTGATTCCTGCCCGATTGAAGGCTTTGAAAAAGATGAAGTCGAGCGTATTTTAGAGCTCGATACGACCCAATACCAACTCGCATTGATGCTGCCGTTCGGGTACCGATTGAAGGAGCAGTCACCACAGGTGCGCCTGCCGTTTGAAGCGGTGGTTGAGTTTCTTAAATAGTCTGAAAACAGTGTGTATTTTTTAAGATAGATATGTGTACACTTGCTCCATCTAAACAGGTGAGAAGCAACATGAGCGCAAAGGTAAAAGAGATAGAGAGTGTCTGCACCTACTGTGGTGTGGGGTGTGATATTGTCGCCCGGGTGGAGGACAATACGATTCAGAAGATTTTTGCATCGCCCGATGGCTATGTATCGCAGGGGAAACTTTGCATTAAAGGCAAGTACGGGTACGATTTTGTCAGTTCTGACGACCGGATCCGCACACCGCGTATCCGTAAACGATTTTTGGAACAGAACCCAGAGATTCACACTGCTGTGTCAGCTGCTTTGCGTGAGTATGATGCCACATGGTATGCGTGTGATCTGGATGCTGCGACCACCGCAGCGAGTATGAAAATGCTACAGATTAAGCAGAAATACGGGCAATACAGTCTGTGTTCCATCGGAGGTGCGCGTACCTCATGTGAGAGTGCGTACCTGTTTCAAAAATACACACGTCATACGCTGAATTCGCCTCATGTTGACAACTGCGCACGTGTCTGTCACTCCCCGAGTCTTAAAGGGATGCGTACGACCATCGGTGAAGGTGCCGCAACGAATCCGTACAATGATATTTATGAAACCGAATTTATTATTGTCATGGGATCCAACACGACCGAAGCTCACCCTATTGTTGCCAATCGTATTGTCGAAACGGCACGGCAGAACAATCATTTGGCCGTTATTGATGTCCGTGACATCAAGCTCATGAAATATGCCAAACATAAAGCCATCATTCCCCATGAAGCCAATCTGCTGATTCTCAACATGATGGCATATGTCATTATTGAAGAAGAGCTGTACAATAAGAACTTTATCGCCACACGAACCAAGTGGTTTGAGGCATATAAAGAGAAGATTATGGGCGATCCTTATGCCGATCCGAAATATTTTGAACATATTGCAGGGTATGAGCATTTAGCGAAACTCATTCCCAACATTGCGCGTGAGTATGCCGTCAAAAACTCCATGATTTTTTGGGGTCTGGGCATTACGGAGCATATTGACGGCTCGTTTGCCGTTATGGCGATTACTCATTTGGCACTGCTGACCGGAAATATTGGAAAAACCGGAGTAGGGCTGATGCCGTTGCGTGGGCAGAATAATGTGCAGGGTGCGTGCGATATGGGCTGCCTTCCATACTACGACCCCGATTACCAAACCCCTAAAGAGATTGGGTTGATGACCCCCGAGCTCATTGATGCCATGCTGGGCGGCAGCATTAAATCGCTGCACAATATGGGGGAAGATATTATGCACATTCACCCCAATATCAACAAAATCAATGCGGCGATGGATCAACTTGAACTGATTGTCGTACAAGAGCTCTTTATGACCGATATTGCCAAGCGTGCCGATATTGTCATTGGTGTTAAATCGGCCTATGAGAAGACCGGAGTGTACGTCAATGCCATGCGTCGGCTGCATCTTTCTCAGCCGCTGGTGCAGAGTGACCTTCCTGATGATTGGGAGGTGATTCAGATGCTTGACAACAAACTCGGCGGCAGCTACAACTATAAAGACAGTTCACAAGTGTGGGATGAAGTGCGTCAAACCGCGCATCGGCGCTATAGCGGTGCGTCATATTTGCGACTGCAACGTCACCGAAAACGGGGCTTGCAGTGGCCGGTCTACAATGAAGATACGCCGGTACTGCATCTGCTCGATTTCCGTACATCCGATGGTCTGGGGGAGTTTCACTACCACCAGTACCAAGAGCGCGGTATGATTCAAGAGATTCGTACCAACACGCTGAAGGGGTATCACTTGACAACAGGGCGAACGTTGGCACACTACAACAACGCGGCACAAACCCTTCGGAGTGAGGCGCTTAACAAACACTACAGCGAAGATATATTGCTTGTCTGTAACGAAGATGCCGCCGATTTTACCGGTGAGAAGGTAATTTTGAAGACGGCATTTGGTCAGACGACACCGTTAAGGGTCAAATTTACCGACAAAGTACAGCCCAAAACGCTTTTTGTTACCTTTCACCACAGCGCTTCAAAAATTAATGCGCTCTTTGGCGACAAGCGTGATGAGCTGATTTTAACAGCGGCATTTAAATCTGTTAAAGTCGAGGTTGTCAACCTTTGAGTCGCGCCAAAGGAAATATTGCCGAAGACAATACATGTCAATTCTTGCAACAACAGGGATTTGTCATTATGGAGCGAAATTGCTACAGTCGTTTCGGTGAAATTGACATTATTGCCCGTAAAGAGAATCTGGTGCATTTTATTGAAGTCAAAAGCGCCCAGGATTATGAACAGGCGATACAAAATGTAACGCCCCAAAAAATAAAACGCATTGTAAAAACGGTGGATTGTTATCTGAAAAAACATGCACTTGATGTCGATTATTGTATTGATGCGGCAATTGTAACGCCTGATGGTGTGGAGTTTTTGGAAAATATTACGTTTTGATTAAGAAACCATCGGTATAATTAATGCAACAATTTAAGTTAAAGGATAATAGCGATGGCGAAATATATTGAACTGACTTCAGCAAATTT
This sequence comes from Sulfurimonas sp., assembly GCA_003978475.1. GTDB lineage: Bacteria > Campylobacterota > Campylobacteria > Campylobacterales > Sulfurimonadaceae > QNZR01. Next base: position 1,162 of record QNZR01000041.1, on the reverse strand, counting down.
TGAAGCAACAATAAAAGAGGGTGTCTCTTTAGTGGACTTTTGGGCACCGTGGTGTGGTCCATGTCGTATGATTGCTCCGGTAATTGAAGAGTTGGCAGAGGAGTTTTCCGGGAAGGCCAATATCTGTAAAGTCAACACAGATGAAGAGCAGGACATCGGCGTGAAATACGGTATTCGTTCCATTCCTACCATTATGTTTTTTAAAGACGGTGAACTGGTAGATCAAATGGTCGGTGCGGCATCCAAGCAGGCATTTACCGATAAACTCAACTCACTACTGTAAGACGTAGGCTCAATAAAGTGGCGCGACGGGGAGGCGGACTCTTCTCGGTTGCTACTCTTTTAGCCTCTTTTTTCGGCGCGGCAATGATTGCTGCCGCCTTTGCCTATTTTAACTACAAATTTTCGGAATACAAGTTTATTGATTTTGGTGAATGGGTTTTTTATACCCAAAATGAGATATTCGACCCCGCTTCCGAGCGCTATATTGTTCTGTTTTTTAGCTCCAAGTCACCCGACACCGTGACACAGATTAAAAATGCTAAGAGTTCTTACCCTATAATTGCGGTAGATTATTATCAGCAGCGTATTGCTTCGAATGCGAAGGTGACATTTTTACGGTGTGGTACCAACACAATGCTGAAGTTTATTCAGAGGTTCAATATTTACAAATCCCCGTCGGTCTTTATTATTAAGAAAAGCAAAGAGAAGCTTTATAAACAAGATAGTATGATACGCGAACTGGATACGTTACAAAAATTATCAACAAAAATTAAGGAGCTGTGATGCTTGATTGTGCGATTATCGGTGGTGGTCCGGCAGGATTGACTGCGGGACTTTACACGACACGAGGCGGTTTAAGCAGGGTGACGATGTTTGAAAAAGGGATGCCGGGCATCCGAGCGTTGAGTTTACGTGATCGCGACGGCGTTCCCTTGAACTCTGTCTGTGAGAAGACACTACGTGACAAGAGTGATAGTCACACGTTAGCGAATTTCCTTTCGAGGACTCTCCGTCGACGCGAGATTGAAAACTACGCATTGGTGCCGGCGTGCATTGCCCGTACCCTAGGTATTGCGATTGAGGACATTAGAGAGTGGTGGACCACAGTTCTTTTTTTACCTTGGTCGGAAGAACCAGCCATTGATGCTACACCGGTGCT
>QNZR01000005.1 GCA_003978475.1 Sulfurimonas sp. | reverse complement strand
CGAAGATTTCGATGATGCGCATGGTAGCGCCACACGCGGGACAGAGCAGCCAGTCGGGCGCAGCGGTGTCGTCAGTGTCGTCGTTGTCGTTGGGATCTTGAGGGGTTTTGACGCCGAGGAGTTTTCGGGCTTTGACCAGATTCTCGGCGCGTTGCCCGTTGGCAAACAGGCCGTAGTGTCGAATGCGATGGAACCCGTGGGGTAGGACGTGGATGAGGAAGCGTCGGATGAACTCGTCGGTGGCGAGCGACATGGTCTTGTAGCGGTTTTTATCTCCTTTGAGACCAATAAGATAATCACCCCCTTTGAGCACACAAATGGGAAAGTTTTTTACCCCTTTTTCCTCAAAAAACCGTCCGATCCACTGTGCCGTTTCATAAAGAACAATATCACCGTTGTTAATGCCATACTGTTCATTAATGTCGTGCAGATTATGAATGGAAATCAGTATAAAGGTATACGTAGGCTCTTGTTGTATCTCCTTTTTAAAAAGTGCCATGCCATACTCACGAGTAAAAACATGCGTAATCGGATCTGTAATACGTTCGTCATACCCTTTATAGATTAAGTAAAAAAGAAAATAGACCGCTACGGCAAACAGCCCAACGACAATAATAATAAAACTGCTTGGAATAACATCGAGATATTGCGAAAGCAGCGAAAAAAGCAGTACGGAAGAGAGCAGAAAAATGGGAAATCCCATACGAATCGCCAATTTAAACTGTGCTTCCCGCTCTTTAATTTCAGGTAGTAGCATCAGATATCTAAATGTTTAACATCTTTGGCGTGCGTCTCAATATAGTTACGACGCGGTTCAACATCATCACCCATAAAAAGGTTAAAAGCATCACTGGCACTTTCGGCATCTTCGATGGTAACTCGCAACAGTACACGGTTTTCCGGCGTCATCGTCGTCTCCCAGAGCTGCTCGGGATTCATCTCACCCAAACCTTTGTAGCGTTGAATATAGGAACCTTTTTTAGCATACTCTTTAACACTCTCAAGCTGCTCCAAAATATCACCCTCTAAAGGTATATTCCACTCTTTAATTTTTTGATAGACAAAATTCGCTTCAGTAAAGTTAGGTGCCGAGAAGAGCTCATCATCAATAATCAGCTCCTCCATACCACTTTGCGTCTGTACAAACAGATGCAGCCGCTCTTCATCAATATGTTTGGTTAAGATATTGTTGCCCCGTGCATGTAAAAACTGCTCAATTTCTTGATACATGGCATCATAATCTTTTCCGATAATATCGGGGTTTTCAACAAAATAGCGAATAAGCTCAATCAGTGCATAACGTCGTCCCAAAGCTTCAAGTGAGTTATGGTAGTGATCAACCATTTTAAAAAACTCTACCAGATCATTGCTTCCGACGCCCTCAACTTCCAAAGATTCAATACCATTTTCAATCAGAAAATTATTCATCTGATAATCGTCTTTAAAATAGATCTCTTTTTTTCCTTTTTTGTAGCGATACAACGGCGGTTGTGCCAAATAGAGAAAGCCGCTTTCTACAATAGGGCGTAAATATCTGAAAAAGAAGGTTAACAGCAGTGTTTGAATGTGTGAACCATCCACATCGGCATCGGTCATAATAATAATTTTGTGATAGCGAATTTTTTCTTCGTTAAATTCTTCACCGATACCCGAACCAATTGCTGTAATCATATTTTTAATCTCATCCGACTTTAAAATTTTGTCAAGTCGGGCTTTTTCAACATTGAGAATTTTACCTTTCAGCGGCAAAATAGCTTGAAAAACACGATCACGTCCCTGCTTGGCAGAACCGCCGGCAGAATCCCCTTCCACCAGATAGAGTTCGGATATGGTGGCATCTTTACTTTGACAATCAGCCAATTTTCCAGGTAAGGTTCCTACCGTCATAGCATCTTTGCGTCGGGTAAGTTCCCGTGCTTTTTTCGCGGCTTCTCTGCCTTTAGCCGCTAAAAGTGCCTTTTGTACGACGGCTTTGGCTTCAAGAGGATTCTCTTCAAAATATTTAGAGAGTTTTTCATAGGTTATTTTTTGTACCAGAGGTCTAACATAGGTATTCCCCAATTTTCCTTTGGTTTGACCCTCAAACTGCGGTTCGGGAACCCGTACAGAGACAATACAGATAAGGCCTTCTTTAACATCGTCACCGCTGATCTTGACATCTTTTTCTTTGGCATTACTGTTTTGGGCATTATAATTGGAAATAACCCGAGTCAGTCCGGCTCGAAACCCTGCCTCATGCGTGCCGCCGTTGGGTGTACGAATGTTATTGACAAAACTGTACAGTTTCTCTTCATAAGAATCATTGTACATAAAAGCAATATCTATCTCAATATCTTCGATAGCCGCATTAAACTCTAAAGGTGTTACCACGGTTGCACGTTTGTTAAGGTCTGCAACAAACTGACTGATTCCCCCTTCGAAATGGTACGTATTATTTTCACCGCTGCGCTCATCTTTAAAAATAATTTTAATATGGGGATTTAAATAGGCAAGTTCTTTAAAACGTTTTGCCAAATAATCATACTCAAAAGTGATGGTTTCGGTAAAAATGGAAGGATCGGCATTGAACTCAATAGTCGTACCTGTTTTACGCGTATTTCCCGTAACTTCCAAAGGAGCTTGTGGAATACCCTCCTTAAAGGTTTGTTCATGAATTTTTCCGTCACGGTAAATGGTCATTTTCAAATGGCCGCTTAGTGCATTGACAACAGAAACCCCTACGCCATGAAGTCCACCAGAGACTTTATAGGTATCTTTGTCAAATTTTCCGCCGGCATGAAGTACGGTTAGAACAACCGTAGCAGCAGAAATTCCTTCTGTCGGATGCATATCAGTGGGAATACCCCGACCGTTATCGGAAATAATAGCAGTACCGGCTTTCGTCAATGTGACGGAGATCGTATCGCAATATCCTGCCATTGCCTCATCTATGGAGTTGTCAATGACTTCATAAACCAGGTGATGAAGACCTCGATGACCGGTATCGCCAATATACATACCCGGACGTTTTCTAACTGCCTCAAGTCCTTTAAGAACCTTAATATTACTTGCGCCGTATTGTTGTTCCATTACTGCTCCACTATTCGTATGAAAATTGGCTCCATTTTAGCTAAAAATAACTAAATTTTTTGTTTAAGTGCATATTTTTTTGTTGTTATGAGCTTATTTTAGCAGGTAAAAGGAGACATTCTGCAAAATTTGACAGAATGTTATATGACAATTGGCATAATGATAGTTTTAAAATTTCCTTCACTTAATACAAACGGTAAATTAGGCTCATTCAGACCAATAGTAAATTCACTTTCTGTTATTTGAGAGAGAAAATCCAAAATATAGCGGCTGTTAAGAGCTAAAACAAAAGGTTCTTCAAAGCCGGTTTCAAAATAGATTTCGGTTTTGGCCTCAATATTGTCATCACTGAGACTCTCAAATATAATATGATTATGATGAAAGGTCATTTTCATGTCATTGGAGATGGTCGTAATCTGTTTAATGGCTCCGATAATATCACTTTTTGGAATACGAAGATTTTTAGAAAGTTCTTTGGGAATAATCCGTGAATAATCCGGAAATTTTCCGTTAATAAGCTTGGTAAAAAAGAGAAACTGCTCAGATTTAATCATAACATGCGTATCGTCATAATAGATTTCAATAGCATCGAAAAAGAGTTTTTGAATTTCTATGATGGCTTTTTTGGGAAGAATTAATGCCAATGCTTTTTCGTTACTGTTTTGGACATGAACAAGTGCTAAACGTCTGGTATCGGTAGAGACAAAATTAATAGCATCTTGTGAAATATCAAGCAGAGCACCGTTAAGTTCAAATTTTGGATTATTGGTGTCGGTTGCCGGGGTAATTTTTTTTAGGGATTCAATTAATATATGCGAATTGATGGCTATTTTAGGATGATTCTCATAAGAGGGAAACGGGGGGTACTCACTACTGTTGAATGTAGGTAATTTAAAATTGGAATTACCCTGTTGAATATGCAGCATGTTGTGGCGGGTTTCCAAAATAATCTCCTGATCTTTCAAAATACGAATAATGTCGAGCAGTTTTTTACCATTGGAGGTGACCATACCGGTTTCATTAATTTGTACTTTTGGCGTTTGTATGTGAAGACCGATTTCATAATCTGTTGCTTTAAGTGTTAGCGTATCGGTTTTAGCTTCAAGATAGACATGAGAAGTAATTTGCGAGGTATCTTTTTTTTCTAGAAAAGGTTGTACATGTAAAAGAATGTTTTCTAGTATAGATTTCGAAATTGCTATTTTCATTTTAATTCCTATTTTATATAAATATTTTAGTAATAGTAGTAGTACACACTATTAATGTGAATTACTACATATTACACCCTAAAATACGAAGCCGGTAGTGTGAAAAAAATGGGTGCCACTATTCACACTGATTCACTTGTGCAAATTATAGCTTATTTTTAGGTATCTGCCGTACTCTTTTTTAAGAGGAGGAGGTGGTTTTATTTTTAAGCTCTTCAATTTTAAGTCGAAACTCTTCGTCATTTTTAATGAGTTCTTCAATTTTACGCATGGTATGACTAATGGCGGTATGATCTTTCATTCCAAAAAACTGTGCCAGTTGAGGCATGGTATTGGGAGTCAGTTCACGAGCTAAATAGATGGCAATGCGGCGGGCATAGACAATATTCCGGCTGCGACTCTTGGATTTAATCTCACTGGGTTTGATATTGAGCTCTTTGGAGATGAGATTTAAAATAAGATCAATGGTAATATGATCACGTTTCTCCTGTAATTGCTCTTTTAAAACATTTTTTGCAAAATCAATGGTAATATCCATATGGATAAGTTCCGAGTAGGCATGGAGTTTGGAAAGTATGCCTTCAATTTCACGAACGTTGTTTTCAATAATAGTAGCAATGTAGGTAATGACATTGTTATCGAGTTTAACGCGGTTGATTTCACATTTCTTTTTAATGATATTGATCTTGGTTTCAAGTTCGGGAGGCTGAATATCGGCAACAAGACCATGCTCGAAACGACTTTTGAGACGGTCTTCCAGGCCGGCAATTTTTTTGGGATGTTTATCGGCGGTAATAACGATTTGCTTGCCGTCGTTTTTCAGTTCTTCAAAGGTGTGAAAAAATTCTTCCTGAAGGGAATTTTTGTTGCTTAAAAATTGAACGTCATCAATAAGCAGCAGATCGCACTTACGATATTTGTCTTTAAACCGCTCCATAGAGTTATTGCGAAGATGACGTGTAAAATCATTTAAAAACTGTTCTACAGAGGTATAAATAACACTTTGACCCCGATTTTGCAGTACATTACCGATAGCTTGCATTAAATGGGTTTTCCCTAAACCGACACCGCCGTAAATAAAGAGCGGATTATAGATTTTACCCGGTTTTTCACTGACGTTTTTGGCGGCGACATAGGCAAATTCATTGGAACCGCCTTCAACAAAATTTTCAAATGTATGGGCAATATTGAGCAGCGAATGTTTGTTTTTTTCACTAACGGTTTTTTCTTTGCTAGCAGCTTTGCTTCTGGTTTTTGTCTTCTCTTTAAGAACAATACTGACATGGGGCTTGATGCCGGTTTTAATTTCAAAAAGATGCGCGATTTTATCACTATAACGATTTTTGACCCAACTCATAATCAAAGGATTGGGAGCAATAAAATAGACATTATCTTCTTTAGAGAGTTTTTGAGAAAAATTGAGTTGTTTAATGTAACGGGAATATTCAATATCGGTAATCTCTTTTTTGAGCAAGTGTAAAATAGTTTCACCTATGTTCATTGGCTGATAGCTCCCTGTGAATTCTTTGTGAATAAGTAGGTGATTATAATGAAAGAAACCCTAGATTATGATAAAATCCGCTGTAAAATACTTTTCGTCACGGTGTGAATAGTGAATATATTGGGAATCGATCCGGGTACACGTCATTGCGGTTATGCCATAATTGCATTACAAAACGGCAGACTTGAGCTGGTTGAAGCGGGTCTGATCAAAATGAAAGCGGAGATCTTGCAGTATCAGATTCCTCAAATGGCTGAAGCTCTTGAGCAGATTTTTGCCTTACATGTCATCGATGAGGTTGCCGTTGAAGATATGTTTTATGCCCACAATCCAAAAACTGTTATTAAACTGGCACAATTTCGTGGTGCCATGACACTAAAAATTTTGCAGGAATTCGGTGAATTTTCGGAATATACTCCGTTACAGATAAAAAAAGCACTGACCGGAAAAGCCAAAGCAGATAAAACTCAAGTAGCATTTATGGTAAAACGGTTATTAAATATTAAAAGAGAGATTAAGCCTTTGGATATTACTGATGCTATGGCAATAGCAATTACGCATTCACAACGCGTAAAACTGAAGCGATAAAAAATAAACACTCAACACACCAGGAAGAGTGTTTATTTCATTTGCAATACTAGCACATTTTTCTTAGTCGTTCCTAATAGAAGAACTTTTTTGTCATTTTGTCACAGTGCCGTAATTTTCACAATGTGGCGTATATGTGAATAGTCATGACACTTTAGCGACTTTTTTATAGTTTTAAGAGTAAATTTATATAAATAAATTCTTAATTTCAATAATTTTTAGAAAACCCCTAAAACCCCTATATTTAGGGGTTTCTAAGACAGATAATAAAGATTATCACTTATTTTTCTCTCTAATCATTGAGGTCAATAAGTTATTCACATCACCTTTCTTCTCAAACCCCCTATTTTGCTTTGTTTCCAACGTATTTGTATAAAAATAGTAATGATAATTGTAATTAATATCTATAGTTTCACGTGAAACATTATCGTTTCATTGCTTGCAAAGCATTAGCAATGAAAGAATCTTTACTCGCAACAACATAGTGACATCCATATACAAATTCGAGTTTATGGGCATGCAAAAGCAATCGAGATGCACCACTTTTTTCGATGCGTTCTTCAGAAGAGAGTTCTTTGTCTAAAAAGCGTAGAACATCGTCGCTGCTTTGTCCATAGATCGGATCACCTACTATAGGATGTTTCACGTGAAACAGATGTACCCGTATTTGATGTTGACGTCCGGTTAAGGGTTTGGCTTCAATTAGAGTCATATGATGTTTTGAATCATAGTGTAGGGGTGTTATGAGTGTTTCAGAAGGCTTTCCACGGTCATCAACCGTAACTATTGTGCGAACGGATGCTCTGACATCTTTTTCTCGTAACAAAGGAGCATTGACATGTATCTCATGACTAATATTACCATGTACAAAAGCGAGATAGTATTTTTGCACATGACGTTTTTGAAACAGCATTTTTAATGTTCGCTCGGACTCTTTGTTTTTTGCCGCAAGAACAATACCGCTGGTTTCTTGATCAATGCGATGTACAATGTTGGCATCTCGACCGAATTGGTAACGTATTTCATCAAGAAGAGAGTAGGGGGTATGACGACTTTGCGGATGAATAAGTAATCCGCTAGGTTTGTCAAAGAGTACAAAGTCATGGGTTTGAAAAAGTGGTCGTAGCGATTTACTTACAGGTTCAAAATAGATAAATTCAAAAGTGCCTTTCACAAAACCCGCGGTATTTGTCATGGGTACTCCATCGACCCACAAGCGACCTTTTGCTATAAGACGCTGCGCCTCTTTTTGTCGATAGCCCAATTCACGAATGAGAAAGAGAAATGCTTTTTGCTTATGAGAAACATGGAATTTTTTTTTGATAAATGGCAAAAATTAATCCTTTTATTAGACACTTTGAGATAGTATTTATAACTTATTATTTTGGTATTTTAACACAATAGAAAATGAGAAATTCGCAAAGTAGGAAAATAGATGATAGAACGTTATGCCCGTGACGAAATGAGTAGCAAATGGACCATGCAGGCAAAGTATCAGGCATGGCTTGATGTGGAAAAAGCCGTTGTTAAAGCCTGGAACAGACTGGGACTTATT
>QNZR01000193.1 GCA_003978475.1 Sulfurimonas sp. | reverse complement strand
GAGCAGATTGGCGCATTCATTGATGCGATCGGTGCCGCTTTTATGGGTGTCTGACGTGAGCATGGCATCAACACCGTACCGGCTGCACGTCGCTAAAATACGCTCATCATCAGCGGCGACAACAACACGCCCAAGATGCTCTACGCGTTTGACGGTGCGTACCACCATGGGCAGACCGCCAACATCGGCGAGAACTTTTTCTGGAAAACGGGTTGATGCCAAACGCGCAGGAATAATTATCATGATGATTTAACCTTGAAGTTGTATAATTTCATGATTATACCAAAGAAGGGGATGGATGCTGCTTTATCAGCCGGAGTCGAGTTACTGTTACAACAGTGACTCCCTCTTTTTATACGATTTTATCTGCCGTTTACAACCCAAAGGCAGAGTATTGGATGTCGGTGCGGGCAGTGGGGTTCTTGGCTTGTTGGTAGCACGTGAGTATCCTAAAATAACATTGGAAATGGTAGAGAAACAGCAGGCTTTTAGTGAATATGCGAGGCATAATGCCAGAGTCAATAACATTGCATGCCACATTCATCATCAGGATTTTTTAACCTTTGAAGACAAAAGCGGATACGATTATATCATCTCCAATCCGCCATTTTATCATGAAGGTGCGTCACGCAGCAGTGATGTGATGCGTCATACCGCACGGTATAACGTTCATCTACCGCTTCGGGAGTTTTTTATGAGGACAGCACAATTGCTGCAACCTCAGGGACATTTTATTTTCTGTTATGATCCTTCCCAGTTTGCACTGGTCTGTGCCGAGCTAAGTAGTGCAAAATTAAGAGTGGTTACGGTACAATTTGTACATCCAAAACCCGATAGAAATGCATCATTGGTGATGGTTCATGCACGAAAAAATTCGAAATCACTAATGAAAGTGTTATCGCCTTTTATGGCGTTTACAGGTAATGAGTTTTCTCAAGCGGCACGACAGGTTTACTCCAGAGCAAGGACACACAGCATAAAATGTCAACTTTAATACGACAAGAGGGATTTGCATATGCGTTTGACGCTGCTGCATGTGCAGAATGTGGCGGGCGATGCTGTACGGGAGAAAGCGGTAATATTTTTGTCAAACGTTCCGAGGTTCAGGCTATGGCAAATCATTTACAAATGGAAGAACGTGTGTTTGCGCAACACTATTTACTGAAAAAAGGGTATAAATATACATTAAAAGAGCAACGAGTCGGTACGTCACACGACTGTATTTTCTACTCTCGAGACGCAGGAGGATGTTTGGTGTATGATGTACGTCCACAACAGTGCCAAACCTTCCCGTTTTGGGACTATTTTAAAACCAGGCTGCAAGAGCTGCAGGATGAATGTCCGGGGATTATTGATGCGTAAATTTATAGTATTACCGCTACTGTTACTGCTTTTAAGTGTAAGCGGATGTTTGCGTCAAGAACCGCAGCCTGCGGCGCAGGCGATGCCATCATTTGCCAGAGAAGATGAGTATATTATGTATGCACTCGATGCTGAGGTCAATCAGCATTATGCCGATGCCTCGCGCTATTACGACATTTTGTACCGGAATACGCATAATAAAGAGTACCTCTATCGCAGTGTAATGATGCTTTTAGACAACGGCGATACCGATGCGGTTATTGCCCGAACTACCCGCTACCTGAAACAAGAAACTGCTCCGCTACCACAATTGATGCGCTTTAAAATTGCGGCACTTATGAAACAGGATCGCCTTGAGGAGGCAAAGCAGCTTGCTTTGGAGCTGCTTGCGATTACCAAAGCAGAGGGCGATTATCTGTTAGTTAGCAAGATTTACCAAAAAGAAGAACATTACAATATGGCCATTAAGTATTTGGAAAGTGCTTATGCAATTGCTTATGATGAGAAGATTTTAGATAGGCTTGCGGTGACGCTGTATGTCAATTTGGATCGCAAAGAAGATGCTATTTCGTATTTGGAGACACACAATCGGCTGCACGGATGCTCTCAGGTGGTCTGTAGCCGTCTGGCAGGATTTTACAGCAACCAAAACAACATTGAAGGGATGCTGTCCATCTACCTTCGTATGTACGAAAATCACAAAGATCCACGTGTTGCCGAAGCTATTATTAATATTTACCGTTACAAGCAGGAGTTTTCAAAACTGATGATGTTTTTGGAAAAGTACCATGTCAACGACAAGATGCTGTTGCAGCTCTATGTCAATAGCCGGCATTATAAAAAAGCAGCATTGCTGGCAAAAAAAATCTATGAAGACAGCGGTGAGAGCTCCTTCCTGGGACAAAGTGCCATTTTTGAGTATGAAGCCAGTAGCGATAAAGAGAACCCCAAAGTACTGCACCGTGTGATGCATATTTTAAAGGAGGTGATTCTTCAAAATGAAGACCCGCTGTTTTTAAATTATTTGGGATACCTGATGATTGACCACAATCTTGGGGTAGAAGAGGGTGTTTCGTATGTGAAGCGTGCACTGAAAATTGAACCGGAATCTTCATTTTATCTGGACTCATTGGCATGGGGATACTATAAACTTCATCGCTGTCAAGAAGCGTATGAGCTAATGCAAAAAGTTATGACTACACTGGGCAGCGATGATGAAGAGGTTCAAGAGCATATTCGCGCCATAGAACAATGTTTAAAGGATATGAAGTAGATGATTCTAGATGATATTATCAAAAAGACCAAAGAAGATTTGGCCATTCGTCAAAAAGAGTACACCATTGACTGGCTGGGACGCTCATTGGCATTTAATGCCCGTGCACCGCGTGATGTCATACCTTTTTTGACATCGACGCAAGAGGAGCCGTACCGCATTATTTCTGAAGTAAAAAAAGCGAGCCCTTCTAAAGGAGTTATTCGTGAGGATTTTGATCCGTTGGCTATTGCGCAGGGGTATGAACGTGGCGGTGCCAATGCTATCTCGGTACTGACGGAACCTCATTTTTTTCAGGGAAATCTGGAATATTTGGCAGGCATTCGACGTTATGTGGGTATTCCGCTTTTACGCAAAGATTTTATTGTCTCCGAATATCAGCTGGTGGAGGCACTGGTGTATGGTGCAGATTTTGTACTTTTAATTGCCAAGGCATTAAGCCGTAAAGCGTTGAAAACTCTGCTAAACTATACCCGACATCTGGGTATGGAAGCTCTGGTTGAGATTCATGATAAAAGTGATTTAACCAAAGCTGTTTATGCCGGTGCCGATATTATTGGCATTAATCATCGAAATTTGGAGACGTTTGAGATGGATATGGAGTTATGCCATAAGCTCATACCGCTCATACCTAACGGTAAAATTATTGTTGCCGAGAGTGGTATTTACGAACACGGGCAGCTTCCGGATCTGCATCGTGCCGGTGTTGATGCTTTTTTAGTCGGTGAGTCACTCATGCGCCAGGATGACGTCGAGAGTGCTCTGCGCTGTCTTAAAACGGGGGAGGGGTGTGCATAATGACTTGTCATTATGCCAGCAGTGTTTTGACGCATTCGTTAATGCGCTTTCCATCAGCCACGTTACCGATATGACTTTTGGCGGCACCCATAACTTTTCCCATATCTTTCATGTTCTGTGCGCCGGTTTGGGCAATAATCTCTTTAATGGCGCTGCAAAGTTCGTCATCGCTTAGTTGCCGTGGCAGGTAGGTTTCAAAAATGGCGATTTCCGCCAACTCTTTTTCGAGCAGATCATCCCGACCGGCATTTTTGTATTGTGTGGCAGAGTCATGGCGTTGTTTGACCTGTTTGGCAATGATGGCGAGCACATCATCATCACTAAGTTCTTTGCGTTCATCGACTTCAATCTGTTTCATGGCGCTATCAAGCAGACGCAGTGCATCACGCTTGGCGGTATCTTTGGCTTTCATAGCATTTTTAATGTCATCTTTAATGGTGGTACGAAGACTCATATTTTCCCTTGGAACTAAATTTGCTTTAATTTTAGCAAAATAATAATGCGAGACAATTGAATGATGAAAGAACTCCTGCTATTACCAGTAATACTCACCCTGTTTAGTGGGTGTACCGCCAAACTGAGTGATCCGGAACTTGACTTTAAGCCGCCGGCATATGTGGAACAGATGCCTTCTAAAGAGGAGGAGAACAACTTTGCATCGAGCGGGAGTATTTTCGGTCAGGGAGACAATCCGCTTTTCTCAGATCACAAAGCGATGCATGTCAACGATATTGTTACCGTCAGTATTACAGAAAATACCAACAGTTCCAATAGCGTCAATAAAAAAATCTCTGAGAGTGACACGACCCAGTTGGGCGGCGGTACGTTTAGTGCCGGGGGCAATAACGCTGCGGTTTCTTCTTTGGCCAATAAAGCCAGCGGCTTGACCAATATTGGGTTTAATGCCAACTCAAGCAGTTCATTTTCCGGGAAGGGCTCCTATAGCAAAGCAGCATCGTTTCGAACGATGGTTTCGGCACGTATTATTAAGGTGCTTGAAAACGGCAACTATTTTATCTCCGGACGACGGGATATTCTTATTGATAATGAAAAACAGATCATTCAGATAAGTGGAGTGATTCGACCGTATGATATTGATCAAAACAATCAGATTAGCTCCGATAAAATCAGTGATGCCAAAATTGCTTACAGTTCACAAGGTGAACTTGACCGGGCAACGCAGCAGGGGTGGGGTACGAAAATTCTTAAGGCAGTCTGGCCGTTTTAGCGAATGAGCTGCATGGGGTCAATATGGTAATTTTGTTGCGTCACTTCAAACATCAGCTCTTTATTGACACGTCCAATAACCGAACCTTTTTTCAGTCGGGTACCTTTTTTAATCGTTGGCGCAATCTGCGTTAAGTAGGCATAAATCGTATGCATGCCATTGGCATGTTCAATAATGATGACATGGTCAAGCAGCGGGGTTTCTTTGGCAAGAATGACCTTGCCGTTAAGTACACTTTTAACTTTGGCATTGCGAGATCCGGGTTTTAAGGAGACAGATTCGTTAAAGGTTTTAATATCATAAATCGGGTCAGTATAGGGACCAAACTTTTTAAGCAGTGTATATTCCGAGAGGGGTGCAATGGTTTTTTTACCGCGGTAGCGTTTGGTTTTCACTCGGTGAAAAATACTCTGTTTTTTGACAGGAGGGAGCTTTTTACCCGCCTTTAAGGCTTGTTGACGCTCCCGTTCAAGTTTAGCGATGCGTTGTGCCTCCTGACGCTCCCGTTTTTCTCGCGCAATGCGATCTTTCTCTTTTTCTTTAATAATATTGAGATTTGCCAGTGTCTTGCGCAGGGCACGTTGTTGGCTTTGAAGCTTTTTAAAAGAAGTTTTATATTGTTGCTGCTTGCGCTTAAGCAGGGAAAGATTTTTGTCAGTAGAGCGTTTGAGTACCAAAAGCGTCTGTTTTTTGGCATCAATCATGGCAATGGCACTGTGAAGTTTCTGAATACGTTGTTCGAGTTTTTTGATTTTTTGGGTAGTCTCATAATAGTTTGAGTTGAGTGCCTGAATTTCATGATGAATCTGTTTGCTCAGTGCTTTGAGGGCTTCTTGCGTGATAAGTGAGAGTTCATTGACTGGATCTTTGTCATCGAGTACCGCCATGAGTGAGGCGTTTCGAGCAATGGCAAAGACGAGATCCTGCTCGATTTTTTGTTGTTCCTCGTTGAGTTTACTGCTGGAGCGTTTTAGCTGATCCCGTTCTTTTTTTTGCTTGCGATAGGCCTGCTCTTTGTCTTCAAGCTCTTTTTGCAGCGCCTGAAGTTCTTTGGTCTGTTTTAAAACAATGTTTTGCTGTTTGAGAATGGCTTTGGCATTGTTTGCCATTTTGGTATTCATCATGCTGTAATCTCTGTCAAACGTTTTAAGCCGCTTGGAGGTATCTTGAATTTCAGCATCTATATTGCGGGCAACACTGACGTTAAGAACAATATAAAGCAGGAGTAAAAGTAAGCGAATCATACCTCTTCTTTATGACCTAATACAATCATGGTGGCTAAAAATATGGAGAGTCCCAACGCCAATACCAACATGGAAACACCATCATTCAAAAGGTCAAAAATAGTGATATTAATACCGATAACTTCGAGTTCCGAGGCAATCCATCCGTAGTTGAGCATTCCAAGGAATGCGACACAGGTAATGAGCGTGGCTAACAGGGCGTCAATGACGGCAAGGCGAAAAAGAACAGCCGAGCGCAGCCAGACCGGAGCACCAAAAAGTGCCATAATACTCATGCGTTCGGTATGTTGAAATTGCCAGATGCGCATCTCTTTGAGCATTAGCAGCGAGGTGACAATAAAAATAAATACCGCCAATACCAGCACTACCTGTTTAAACAGCAGCAGCAGCTTGTAGGTGGTGTTGTGACTGTTTTCAAAACTCTCCACCCGTGTGACACCGACATGTGCTTTAATGGCATCGCTAATGGCGTCAATCTGATCGGGAGAGGGAAATTTGGAGAGATGGATGCGGTAAAATTTCGGCAGCGCCGTTTTTAGCAGTTTGATATTGGTCTGCTTCATCTGAAGCTTAATGTTCTTAAGAACATGATCAGCAGCAATAAGCTCACTTTTTTTAATGAGCGGGTGCATGTTCTGAAAGCTTTTGTTTGAGATGCTCTTTTCTGAAACGACAACAATCGAGTAATTCTCCTGAAGGTCACGCTCATAGGCATCGATAGCACGCTCGGTAATGGTGAAAATTTGTAACGAAAACAAGATGGTGACAATCGCCATAATTAACGAGAGATGGTTTTTAAAGGACTTCATTGAGTACCCCGTTTTCCAAATGAAAATGTTTGTATTCAAGGTTCAAGGTTTTAGGAATATTGTGTGTTACCACCACCACCGTCGTTTTCAGCTGAAGATTGGCACCTTGGAGCAGATTCCAAATTACTTGAGACGAGTAGTCGTCCAGATTGCCCGTCGGCTCATCGGCGAGTATTAAAATAGGGTTGTGCGAGAGTGCCCGTGCCATAGCAACACGCTGCTGTTCACCACCACTTAACTCCCGAGGATGTTTGCCGCTCTGGTGGCTTAACTTGACATGTCTGAGCAGTTTTTCAACCTGCGAGGTACTGACGTCTTTAGAGTAGCCTGAAATAATGAGCGGTAGCATCACGTTTTTCTCAATTGTCCACTCATTGACCAGTCGGTAGTTTTGAAAGACAATGCCCAGATGCCGTCGCAGCAGATTGAGTTTTTTGGGGGCAATATTGTTGAGTTCAACGCCCCCGACAATCAGATCGCCGCGCTGGGGGGCAATGGCACCGTAAAAAGATTTTAACAGGGTAGATTTACCGCTGCCGCTGGCTCCGGTAATAAAGACGAAACTGCCCGACCCGATGGAGAAAGAGGTGTCGTTAATGATCGTCTCCCGATCATTATAGGCTAATGAAAGATTATGGGCATAGATCACCTTATCCATGAAGTTCCTTAATGAGTTGGCGGTGTATGGCATGGTTGGTTCGTGTCGCAATCGGTTCTTGCGGAAAGTATATCGTCTCTTTGTCTCCAAACATTAAATAAAGATGTTCGGGACGCTCAAAACTCCCAAGCGACAGTCGCAGCAGCATACCGCCGCCTTCAATGCTATAGAGACGCTCAAAATGAATGAAACCTTCTTCAAAGGTCACGGTTTTACCGTTGAGTTCATGCAAACGTGTGACGTTTAAAAGGTGAGGCGGAAAGGCAAAGGTGCCGGGTGAGGGTTGCAAAGGACTCTCTTCGGTATTATGCAAAATGAGGTCGTAGATGTTTTTGTCCATCAGGCGCCACCGGTCTTCGTATTTACTGCTAATGGCAATGGCACGATTTTTATGAACTTCCAAAGAGAGTTGCCGCAGAGACATCAGTGTTTCATACGAATACATGTAATAATTGTCGCTGTCGGTTCGTAATTCAAGCGTTCCTTGAATATTAAGTACGCGAATGGCCTCTTCTATAAAAGCTTTGGAAATGATGCGGCGGTGGGGTTTTTTGTCCCAGGGAACGGGAAAATGAACATAAATTTTTTCGACCATA
>QNZR01000246.1 GCA_003978475.1 Sulfurimonas sp. | reverse complement strand
TTGAGATGGCACTGTTGCCCAAAATTTTACATGTAAAAAAATTGCAGCTTGCTAATGAGATTCACTCTATTATTTGGTCGGTCTTGTACACGTTTGGTATGGCCGTCAGCGGTTTTTTGGTTTATAAGGTCGGGGTCAGTGCCGCATTTATTCTTGATGGTCTGCTGTTTGTTCTATGTTTTGTTATGCTGATGAATGTGCGTATTGAGGTACGTGTGAATCCTGCGACACGAAATATTGTAGCGATGTTTAAAGAGACATTGAGCTATATCAGGCATGATCGTAAAGTGTTTTACCTGATGCTGCTACATGCTTTGGTGGGGTTGACGGCATTTGATGCTCTGGTTGCCTTAATGGTTCATGAGTATTATACCCATCTGATCGCCACCTCATTGGCGATTGGGCTGCTGCATGCCTCACGTGCTTTGGGTCTGGTGGTAGGACCACTTCTCATTGGCAGACATATGACCAATACCAGATTGCGCTATGTGTGGATGTTTCAGGCATTTGCCATTATGCTTTGGGCGGCGGTTATGCCTCATTTTTACCTTTCGCTTATGGCCTCGGTGCTGGTCGGACTGTGTACGACAACACTCTGGTCCTATACCTATACACTATTGCAGCACCATACCGATCCGGCATATTACGGTCGTGTGGTGGCATACAACGACATGCTCTTTTTGCTGATGGCTGCTGCTACCTCGATGCTGATTGGGTTCTGTGCCGATGCCGGGGTGTCATTGCCGATGATTACCCTGATGTTGGGAGTGTTATTTGTGGTCGCAACATGGTATTACTACTGGCTGCAGCAACGATTTGAACTCAAAGAGATACCGTAAAGGAGGAGCACGCATGATTTATATGGCGCAAGGACACGAGATTGATCTGGAGCGTACGACACGGTTATACCCTGCGGCACGTGTTTGCGTCGGCGGAGAGTATGCGCAGGTGTCGTTGGAGTGGGCGGAGCTGAAACAGGAGGTTATTGAGATTGAAGCGTATGTTCTGGTTTTTGATACTGACCCTTTGGACGACGTGCCGCATAACCGAATTGTTTTGGAATTTACATGTAAAGAGTCGCTGATGAAAGCGATGCATGATGTCGCACAGATCATGGCGTCGTCATCATAAGTGCATGACGTGTAATGCCGTTTTTACGTCAAATTGGCTAGTATACGTTTCATGATAGATAGAAACCGAACCCTGTGTTACTGTAACGATCTTAGCATTGAAGAGATTGTGACGTGCATCAAAGAGAATCGTATTGCCACGCTTGAGGAACTGTTGGAACAGAACCACCGCCCTGTAGGGGATAAATGTGAGCTGTGTCGTGAGGAAGGGTACCACAATGATGGTTACTCTTTGGTGATGTTGCTGGCACTGGTGAAACAAAAACGACTATAATAACGGTTGTCTAAACCGTCCTTAAGATGAGCTGTCCTATAATCACACTCTCCAAAAATGTCGGGGTGTGGCGCAGTCTGGCTAGCGTGCTACCTTGGGGTGGTAGAGGTCGCCGGTTCAAGTCCGGTCACTCCGACCATTGATAACATCACTAACAAACTTTTTGCTATAATCTCCCTATCAAAAATCGAGGGTTGTGATCTGTTATTATGTTAAGTGCCAAAGCCGATACCCTACTACAAGACAAATCCAGACTCCTGAGTGAGACGTATTTCGAGCTACAGTCGTATTTTGAATCCAAATACGGTCACGATACCGTTGTATTTATGGAAATCGGTACCTTCTTTGAAATTTATGAGGTCAATAATGACGAGATGCAGTTGGGTAAGGCCAAAGAACTGGCCGAACTGCTCAATATTCAGTTGACTAAAAAAAACAAGAGTATTGTAGAAAATTCCGTAAAAAACCCGCTTTTAGCCGGTGTTCCGGCGGTATCATTCGAGCGTTATTTAAACCGGGTTATTCAGGAGCAGAAATATACGGTCATTGTGGTACGACAAAAGGGAACACCGCCAAAGATCAGTCGGTATATTTCCCAGATTATCTCACCGGGTACCAATTTTGATTACAGTATTGACAATGACGACAACTACATTGTCTCACTGCTTATTGACAAAAATCGGGAGATCTACTCCATTGGCTACAGTGCTATTGATGTCACAACAGGCAAAACGTGGCTCTATGAAACGCACGGAACCAGTGAAGATCAAAACTATGCACTCGATGAAGTGTTCAATCTGCTGAGTATCTATAAAACTTCCGAGGTGGTACTGACGTTTTTAGATGGTGTGGATTCTCAAAAAGAGGTGATCCGTTATCTGGAAATCCTCGATCACTACCATTACAGCGTCAATCACCACCGTCCTCGTGTCAGCTATCAGAATGAGCTGTTTAAAAATGTCTATGAGATTGAGTCACTGCTCTCACCCATAGAACATCTTGACCTGGAACGCTTGCCGCTGGTATCGGAATCATTGGCAATTTTGGTGCATTTTGTGATTGAACATGACTACCATATTGTTCAAAAGCTCTTTCGCCCCCAAATTATTGATTCCAGACGCTACATGTATTTGGGCAATGCCGCGCTTGAACAGTTGGGAGTTATTTCCAAAGATCGTCATGAGCTAACCCTGCTAAAACTGATTGACAAAAGTGCAACGGCCATTGGAAAACGGCTGTTAAAAGAGCGGCTTTTAAACCCGATTATGGAACGTACAGAGCTTGAACGCCGCTATAACCTCATTGACAGCGTTACCTCACACACCCGGCTGCTTGAAGAGCTGTTGCGTGGCATTTATGATTTGGAACGACTGGCACGTCGCATGAAACTGGCGCGCCTGCATCCGTTTGAGATGAATTTTATTTACGATTCGCTGCTGAATGTCAAAGCGTTAATAGCGTATCTGAAGCAGCATCATCTGCAAAAAGCCTCGTTTGACAATCGTGAGCTTGATGCTTTTATCCGTGATATTGAGAGCAGTTTTGATCTGGAGACATCCCGCCGTTTTACGACACAAAGTCTGGATGACAACTTTTTGATGCGGGGTGTTGACACGGCTATTGATATTCTCGTTGATGACAATATGCAGATGCTACAGACGTTTCATACTATCATTCAGACGATTGAATCGGCCATTCGCTCAGCGTCCTCCTCCAATGCAGCGGCATTTGTCACTTTGGGACAGCTTGAGAAAGAAGGATACTATATCAGCGTCAGCAAAAGCCGTTTTGCACTGATTGAAAAGCATTTTCATACCCTTGAGATAACGACCGAAGCGTTACATGTAAATTTTGAGAGCTTTAGCATTAAAAAATTGACCAATCATGTCAAAATTACCTCGGAGTTGACCGAACAGCTTTCTGAGAAAATTATGCGCAACCGAAGCAGGATTGTGGCATTGGTCAAAGAGCGTTTTGTAGCGTTGCAGGCCAGTTATGACCGTCGCTATACGCTGTTGTTTGAACGGATTATTCGTTATGTTGCCGATCTCGATGTAGCGGTAGGTTCCGCCAAAGCAGCCCAGGAGTACAACTATGCCAAACCGATGATCGTCGATGTGGCAGAGGATGAAAATTTTTTGCAGATTATGGCATTGCGGCATCCGCTAATTGAACTTCAGGAGTCGCAGGGAATTTACATACCCAATGATATTATTATGGGCAATCGTGACTATATTGATCTGCCATACCCCCATACGGTGATGCTCGATGTTGATGTTCATGACGGACATGATATTCACGGAATATTATTGTACGGCATCAACTCCAGTGGCAAATCATCACTGATGAAAAGTATGGGACTGGCCACACTTTTGGCACAGTCGGGTTTTTATGTGCCGGCTTCGGTCATGAAATTTTCACTGTTTGATTCCTTGTTTACACGGATTGTCTCCAGGGACAATTTGGCCAAAGGGCTTTCAACTTTTGCGGTTGAAATGATGGAGCTGAAAAATATTTTTAACCGCGCCGGTACCAAAGCGCTTATTTTAGGTGATGAGATTAGCCACGGTACTGAGACGCTTTCGGGAGTTGCCATTGTTGCCAGTGCTATTATGAAACTGGCAAAACTGCGCTCTATTTTTCTTTTTGCAACACATCTGCATCAGCTTTCTACCATGAAAGAGATTCGCTGTTTACAGAGTGTCGTCAACCTGCATTTGAGTGTGGAGTATGACGAGACCAGAGACCGGCTCCTCTTTAACCGCGTCCTGCAAGCAGGAAGCGGCAGCAGTGTGTACGGTTTGGAGTTTGCCAAATCACTGCATATGGACAGTGAGTTTTTAGATTCTGCCAATGCCATTCGTAAACGCCTTGCCAATGATTTTGACGAGCTTGAGCTTCTGGTCCAGAAACGAACCAGCAAGTACAACCGGGATCTTTATGTGACAAAGTGTATTATTTGTGGTAATATT
The DNA here is from genome assembly GCA_003978475.1 of Sulfurimonas sp. Lineage (GTDB taxonomy): Bacteria > Campylobacterota > Campylobacteria > Campylobacterales > Sulfurimonadaceae > QNZR01. The sequence goes on along the minus strand of QNZR01000246.1, from coordinate 3,735 downwards.
GCTGAAGATGTCCACCATATTGCGCATCAGTCACGTGCGTCAAAGGCGGGATTTATTGATCACTATCATCAGGACAACAAGAGCAATCTGATTCCGCTGTGTAAGGAGCATCATAAGGCCATACACGAAGGATGCATTGTAGTCAAGGGGTTTGTGATGACTTCTAAAGGACTGCAACTTGATGTAGAACCTCAACTCAAAAAGGAGAAATAATGAGACAACTGTTTATCGGTCTACTAGCGGCCCTAATATTTTTAGGAGGCTGTACGCAAGAGACTCAGAATGTTATTGGGCGCTCCATTCAAAACTGGACGGGAACGGATGGTGTGCTTGATGTATATGCCGGTGAGAAGCTGGTCAAGCGTTTTATTGAGATTGACAAGCTTACGACCGCGCACGGTACCAATGACGGAGTTGCCAGAGCGTATCGCTACGGCTACGGTATTGATGATAAAAATTTCAATCTCAAAGCGGATAAAGGCGAGAAAAAAGTCTATTTTGAAATTAGTGATTATTCTACTTCCTACGTTTTTTACGAAAATTCCAAGTAAAGGTCTGTGAGATTGGATGTTATTACCCTGTTGAAACAGCTTATAGAAATGAAGAGCGAGACACCCGATGACGGGGGAACGCTTGATTTTATAGCCGAGTATCTTTTTGAGTATGAGGCGGTCCGTATTGATAAAGAAACAGTGAAAAATCTTTTTTTATACAAAAAATTTGGTGAGGGAGAGCATCTCTGTTTTGCCGGTCATGTCGATGTGGTACCTTCTGGAGAAGGGTGGCAGAGTCATCCGTATCAGGCAGTAGAAAAAGAGGGATACCTCTACGGTCGCGGTGCGCAAGATATGAAAAGCGGTGTTGCCGCACTGGTGCAGACGCTGAAAACAACGACATCGTTTAATGGAACACTCTCACTATTGCTGACGTCCGATGAAGAGGGTGATGCCAAATACGGAACGCAGGAGGTATTGCGCTATCTTCAAACACACCGAATGTTGCCTGATGCGGTTATTGTGGCAGAGCCGACATGTGAAGAGGTTTTTGGCGATGCCATGAAAGTAGGGCGGCGCGGCTCTATTAACGGAATCATTGAAAAACGTGGCAAACAGGGACATGCGGCATATCCGGAAAAGGCACACAATCCCATTCATAAAGTGGCGCAGGTATTGCCGCATATTGCCGGAGTCAATTTGGACAGCGGCGATGCCTTTTTTAGTCCCAGCCAGTTTGTTATTACCGACATTCGTGCCGGAATGGAGGTGACTAATGTCACTCCCGGAACCTTGAAAATGATGTTTAATGTCCGAAACTCGACAAAAACCGATGCCCGGAGTATTGAAGATTTTATCCATAAATACTTTAAAGAGATGGACTATACCCTGACGCTGACTCAGAGTGCCTATCCGTTTATGACTGATGTCAATACTAAAATTGTTACCTTATTGGATCATGCCATTGCCAAAGTGTGTCATATGGAAGCAAAACACTCTACGGCAGGAGGAACATCCGATGCGCGTTTTATGGCACCGTATGGTATTGATGTGGTGGAGTTTGGCGTGATTAATGATCGTATTCATGCCCCTAATGAACGGACATCCATTAAAGAAGTGATGCAGTTGTATGATGTTTTTTGTGAAGTAGTGAAAACATATTGAACCTGCTTGACATGTAAAAAATCAAAGATTGTTTAAACTAATTAAATAGAATTTTTAAAAATAATGGTTATAATGTCAAAATATTGTCGAAAAAAGTGAGAGAGCAGAGATGGATCCCAAAAAATCCCGTACCGAATTGACGAGAAATAATGCTGATGCCCGCGGTAGAATTCGGAAATATCAGGCTCGCCAAGACAGATACCGACGAATAAAAAAGAAAAAGAATGACGACTTTTTAGCACGTGAGATCGACATTAGTGACTATATTATTTCACCCGAAGGGTATGAAAGTATTGTCTTTTCGCTCTATTTTCTTATTGTTCCGTATCTGGTCGGTTTGACGGTAGTCTTTTTCTATGTTGCCGATGCCGATTTTAAAACATTTCAAATGATTGATTTTACGACTCTTTTTGTTGTATGGATGATCGGCTATGAGGTGATTGCCGCGATTATTCTCTTTTTTATTTTTATTGCTTTTTTGCGAAGTCTCGCACGAAGTTCTGCCTAATACACAGAAGGTGCCATTTAAAGGACTCTCATGCGTATATATGTCATTATTGTTGCCGCAATAGTATTACATACCACCGTGTACGCGGCAGAAATTTTCTGGTACCATGACTATAACACGGCAGTGCATAAGGCTAAAGAAGAGAAGAAAAATATTTTTCTGCTGATTACCGGCAAGACCTGTCGGTGGTGTCGCAAGTTGGAATCGACAACATTGGAAGACAGCACCATTGTAGCGCGCATCAATCAGCACTATGTTGCCGTGGCATTAACACGGTCTTTAGACGATTACCCCGAATATCTGGATGCCAAAATGGTACCGATGAGCTTTTTTCTGACATCTGAAGGCCGCGTAATCAATAGTATGCCCGGATATTGGAATGTCGAGGATTACCACTCTATTTTAGATGATGTCACATACTATCTTAATAAACAGCACAGGAGTCATTAATGAAATGTATTCGTACACAAAACGCACCGCAGGCCATCGGTCCCTATTCACAAGCCATGGTTGTTAATGGTATGGTCTATACGTCGGGACAAATCGCACTCACTCCCGAAGGGGTGATGTTAGAAGACGATATTACCGTACAGACACGGCAGGTATTGAAAAATCTTGAGGCAGTGCTTGTGGCGAGTGGCAGTGCCATGAACCAGGTTATTAAGTGCACCATCTTTTTAGATAGTATGGATGATTTCACAACGGTTAATGCTTTGTATGAAGCGGCATTTGGTACGCACAAGCCGGTACGCTCAACAGTTGCGGTAAAAACGTTGCCGAAAAACGCGTTAGTTGAGATTGATGCGATTGCTTTAATCTAAACTTAAACGTAGTTTCGGTAAAATTCGCGCACTTTTTGTAGACTTATAACGATTAAGGAAGCGCAATGTACGCAATTTTTAAAAACGGTGGCAAGCAATATAAGGTAGAAGAGGGTGATACCCTTCTGCTGGACAAACTGAGTCTTGATGCCAAAGAGACCATAGAATTTAAAGAGGTTCTGGCTGTGAATGCCGGAGAACTTAAAGTAGGAGCACCTTTTGTCGAAGGTGCTGTTGTAACGGCTGAAGTGATCAATGAAGGTCGCGCCAAGAAGGTTGTTATTTTCAAAAAACGTCGTCGTAAAGATAGTAAAGTAAAGCGTGGATTCCGTCGTGATTTTACCCGTGTTCGCATTACTAAAATTGCAGCGTAAATTTTAAAGTAGGAGTATCAGATGGCACATAAAAAAGGTCAGGGTAGTACACAGAATAATCGTGACTCGGCAGGACGCCGGCTGGGCGTCAAAAAATTTGGTGGTGAGCGTGTGCGTGCAGGAAATATTGTGATTCGTCAACGCGGTACCAAGGTTCATCCGGGTGAGAACATGGGAATGGGGAAAGACCATACACTTTATGCTCTGATTGACGGTGTCGTTAAGTTTGAGCGTAAAGACAAGAAACGTACTAAAGTTTCTATTGTTCCAGCTGCATAAATGTCTCTTTATTCAGGCGTGAGCCTGGATCTTTTTAGTCCCTCCTTGTAAAAAAATATTTTATAAGATACTTTGACTCGGGTGATGTGAGTACG
>QNZR01000209.1 GCA_003978475.1 Sulfurimonas sp. | reverse complement strand
GGCTTGGCGTCGTATCTGAATATCAAAATTCATGAAATTAACGGCAGTGAGTTTGCCTTTGTTGATCGGGACGATACCAATGACAGCCAGCGCCTGATTGCCCCATACGATCAAAACCTCACCCTCCTGCCTTATGAGCTTAACGTTACCCAGACCCGTCTCTATGCCAGTACCCTTACCAACTGGCTCTATATGGCCGATATTGGTGATATGAATGCCAGTTTACATGTAAAAGTAGAAGCCTCAAACAAACAGCATCAGCTTTTAGAAGATTTTAACAGCAGCTGCTATGCCAAAGATGTGAGCATCCGTTTTGGTGTTCTTACCGACGGTAATGAGAGCATCGATATGAACTTTACTGCTTCAGAAGGTCGTTTTAGTGATGGCTCCCGTATCAAAAATGCTCCGTTACGTGACATCAACCAAAGTATGCGTATTCCTACCGCTTTTTTTGAAGACGGCATCGGTTATGCCATTATGGATTTTAACGTTCATCGCAACTATTACCAACCTTACAATCCGTTTAGTATCAGCGGGCTAAAAGCAACCTTTACCGGTGCAACCGTATCTAAAGTACGCTATGACGACACAACGCTTAATGACGGAAACCTCTCGTTTTATTATGCCCGACTCAAAACGACAGATATGAAAACTTCTCAAGACAATGCCGCCAACCCTATTGACATTGAAGTTTACGACACCCAAAAAAGTACCTACACCAATGGATTTCAACGTAACTCTTTGGCATGGTGGCGTAATGAGCGGCACAACAATGCCCTCTTTGGCGACATCTCTGCCGTTGAAGCGACCTCCGGAAGCACCTATACGCCACCGGTGACCTTTAGCCTCTCAAGTACCGACATTTCTTCCCCAAACAACGGCACCATTACCCTCACCCTGCCCCGACATGACGGACGCCATATTTTACATGTAAAAACCAAACCGTGGCTCTGGTATATTCCCCAGTCATTTGGCTCACGTTACAATGATGCCATCAATTCCAAGTGTACGTCCCACCCCTGTTTTATCTATGTATTTCAGGACGAAAGCAGTCTGGACACGATCTCTTCGGGAACCTACAAAGGCGGCAATACCAAAGTGTATGACCGGGGCGAGTACAATAAACAGGGTGTCAAGGTATTTCGGTAAATGCGACGCGCACTGACCCTTATTGAGATGATTTTCACCATTCTCATTATTGCTGTTGTCTTTACGGTGGTACCTAAAATCATCTTTGCCTCCAATAAAGCGATGGCACTAAGCATGAAAGAAGATGCCCTCTTTCATGCCTACGTACTTATCGGTTCCATCTCCCGATTGGCGTGGGACGAAAACACGCTGGTTGCAGGCAAGATACTCCGTACCACGGAACACACCTGTACAGATTACCGAATCGGCGGGTTTGTCGGGTCTCGAAACTGTATCAATACAACACTTAGCGCTTCAACACTGGGTTCTGAAGGAGGCGATGCCGATGACATTGACGATTATAACGGCTATCTTGAACCCATCAGTGTGGGTACGCTAAACCGCTATAATCTCTCTGCAACCATTGCCTATGGCGCCTCTAAAGAGATCAAAAGAATTACGGCTACCGTCGCCGCCCATCCCGATAATAACAGACTTCAAAACTTCCAGTCGCACTTTTTTTACGACTCGGCGAACCTGGGACACGTTCAGATTAAAAAAGAGCAGTGGCAATGAGGCCGGCATTTACCCTGATTGAAATGATCTTTGTCATTATCATTGCTGCCGTACTTTCATTGGGAAGCTTTAAAGCAATGCAGGCCCTGTTTATTCGCAGCGCCAAAGCCAAAGCGGTCAGTGAACTGAGTCTGCGTTCTCAAATTGTATTGGATCAACTCGGCAGCATACTCTATCACCGCATCAATAACAGTGTCATTGGCTACACTCCGGGTGACACATGTGAACCTATTACCGATCTTTCGGTATCACGCCCTGTTTTAGAGTGGCTTGGAACCATGGACGATGCGCTGCTACAGCGTCGTTATGACGGTTTTATTGATCTTGGCGACAGCAACCGCAGCAGTGCCACACTTGCCGCTCCTACCATTGACGCCACGCTCAATAACACCAATATTAACCTGATCTTCTCCGGCTCACTCGATGACGGTTCCGATGAAACCGTGAGTGCCTGTAGCGGTGCCTTTGGCTGGCACGGCAACAGTAGCCGCCTGAGTTATGACGTGAACATCGGTAACAATACCCTGAGCATTACCGATACCGTACAACCCCAGTTCATTTATGAAAAATATTATCTCAGCAATACTGCCTATGCCGTAGCCCGCGGCGCCGATGTCAGTAATTTGTCTCACTGTGCTTACGATACGTCACTGCTTAAAGATGTGGACACCACCCTCTTTTTATTTTACAACTACCGTCCGTTCAAAGGCGAAACCTTCTGTGCCGACGGCGGAGTAGGCGATGTGAGTGTTCTTGCCGAAGATGTGAGTGCCTTTCGTGCCGAATCGGTGAACGATGCCCTGATACTCAGTATTGACATGAACCGCTCCATTCGAGGATCCCAAAGTGCCGTACGCATTAGTAAACAAAAGGTGGTATTCTGATGCGCCGTGCATTGGGAATCTGGCAAGCCATCATGATGATTCTGCTCATCAGCGGTATGATGATCGTTGTCTTGAAGTATGCCTCTATCAGTGCCAAACATGTTGCTAATACCTACATTAGCGAACAAAATGAGCTTTTTTTAAACAGTGCTATCGAGCAGGCACTGCTTGCCATTGCCTTTCATGACCGTACCAGCGGTTGTCTGGGTAGTTTCTCTCCGCCGGATGTGACCGTACGCGGCATTACCTACCATGCCGATGTCACCATCACGCGTTACTACCTTCAAGAAGGCAGTCAGGACCTTGCACTGTGCCCAACTCTCGGGTATGCCATTAAACCCGGTAGCGCCCTTAGCCACGGCATGGCACTCCTTGAGATACGCTCAAGTGCTTCTAAAGGAATCACGCGGCTGAAAACTACGGTACGAAGGACTCTGCAACAACCATGAAAACCGCCTTTACCCTTCTTGAACTCATTGTAGTGATTGCCATTATCGGTATCATGGCAGCCATAGGAAGCTCCTCGTTTCGCTCCCATTACCTGCGCGATGATGTCCATTTTATTGTAAGCAAAATTCAGGAGGCGCACTTTAAAGGAATTGGGTATGAACATAACGGTTTTGGCATAGAAGAGAGTACTCCCGATTATAACCACGGATGTATCGAGTTGCGTAAGGACGCCCTTAATAACAGTGCTCTCAATACGACGCCACACTACCATTTACATGTAGAAGATTTTGACTACGGTACCCTCTGCTTTGATGCCAAAGGGCGACCGCATCACAATAATTTTCAAGCATCCACACTTTTAACTACCCAAAAATTACTAAATTTCACATATTCCGGAAAATCTCACTCAATTATCATTGAACCTGTGAGCGGATATGCTATAATAAAGCAATAGTAATTACAAATTAACAAAATTAATTATAAGAGTGACGATGAGTACTGATGCTATTCTTTATCTAATCAACGGTGAAGAGCTTCTTCTTTTTGACGGTCATCGCTTTAGTGCGGCTCCGACGAAAAAACATTCCGCTTACTACAGCGCTGCTGCACTGCCCCTCTCACTCATCCGTACTCACGGCTTTAAAGTACCGCAAAATATCAGTAGCGAAAAACTTGCCATTCAAGCCGAAATAAGCATGTATGACGAGGGGGGTCTCAACCCGGAAACCGATTTTAAAATTGATTCGCTAAGCATCCCCCTGGAGCATGAAGAGATGCTTTATGTTGAGTCATATGCCGTTGACATCGCAAGTGTACGACACCAATTTGACACTTTTGTCAAAAAACATCGTCTCCTGGATGTCATTATTCCGCCGGCACTATGCTACAGCGCCCTCTATGCTTTTGAGCATCTGGAGAAAAAAAACGATCTCTTTATTCATTTTGATACGACTAATGCTTACGCCGTTATCTTCAAGAACGGGCGTTATATCGCCACGCGTGCCCTTAGCAACATCAGCGATCTGGCTGAAAAACTGGGGGTTGATGTTGCCAAAACCCGTGAACTTTTAACGACCAAAGGGGTCAGGAACGACAGTTATACTCCCGATGAATTTTTGCTGATGCATACCATTCAAGAGGAGCTTTCCAAGATTGTAGAGCGTATTGCCCACTCTATCAGTCATAAACGCGGTATTTTTAGACTTGATCATATTGACCGGTTTTTTATTGACTTTGAAGGTGCTGATATTCCGGGATTTTTAAGCATGTTTGAGAGTTATGGGTATGAAGCGGCCGCCAAGGAAGTTCTTGATGTTTTCGATGCGGTAGCACCCGGGAACAAGCATCATGCCCTCCATGCTCTATATGCTTTAGGCGGGCTAAACCAGCGCTACCCTTTCGTTAATTTAAGTATTTACGAGCGCAAACCCAATATCTTGAAAACCCATACAGGGCAGTTTGCCATGGTGCTCTCGGCAGCATTGATTCTCGCACTTTCCTACCCAATTTATGCCACCTATGAGATTGACACGTTAACGCAACGTGAAACCCAATTGCAAGCGAAAGTCAGCGATACCGAGCGCCGGACACAACAACTTCGTACCCAATTAAAACAAGAGCGCTCCAAGCGGGATGCCCTCAAACAGGAGTATGCCGTAGTGCGCGAGCATCTTCGCGGGTACGATCACATGCTCGATGCGTTACAGGGCTTTGAAACAGAAAAACTGGCTCGACAGCAGATGATGAAAGCGGTCAATATCGCTCTAAGAGATTTTACACTCTCCTCAAAATTTTTAGAACAAAACGGCTCGGCAATGATGAACATTCACATCATTACCGCTTATGAACATCGGGACAATATTGCCAAGTTTATGAAAGCGTTAATTGCCAAAGGATACGCACACGTTGAAACCAGAAAAATAGAACGTGACGACACCCTCTATGAGAGCCTGGTGGAGATACGTCCGTGAACAATCAGCTCGAATTACTGGAATCCCAGCTTGATGAGATGCCGACTGCCAAACGGCTTGGTATCTATGGCGTGATTATCATCGCTCTGGTCTTTATGAGCTGGAATATTTTTGGTGAAACACTTTATGAAACCATAGTGACCAAGGAGCGTGCCATCAACTCGCTGGAGCATAAACTCCGACAAGGCGGCGTTGCATCACTGCAACGTGCCATTACCAAAAGTCGCAGTGACGCGCTTCAACTTGAAGATGACCTCACCAATTTGCATTTTAAAAATCAGTTTTTACGGACCAAACTTGAATCGGTCGGATTTATTATGTACGACCAGAAAGGGGCGGCCCAGATTCTCGAAGATATTTTACGGCAGTCTCTCAAACACGGCATTGCCATTGATGTGATTACGTCCAAAAAACACGACCGCCCTTACATGCCCCATATTCATGAAAAAGCACAAATACATGTAACCGGCAAGGGGTCTTTTGGCGGCATCGTGGCTCTCATGCAATATATTGACGCTCTCAACGTACTGATGCGCACGACGCATGTTGCTATTGGTATTGACGAGAACAATGCCACGTACTGTGATTTTAACCTCTCGCACTATGGAGTCGAGTTATGAAAACCCTACTGTCTGTTCTGCTCATCATCGGAAACCTCACTGCCAAAGATGTTGATATTGCGCCTATTATTGCAAAAATCGATGCTCTCAAGCATGAGAAAAAAACATCACCGACTCTGAGCTACCGTCTCTATGATCCTTTTGCCAAAGCCAAACCACTTTTAGCAACCAAACAGCAACCGCCCCTTAGAAAAAAATCCATTCGACCGATTATAGTACAGACTATTTTAAATCGTCGTGCCCTGATTGACGGGAAATGGTTCGGAGTCGGAAGCCGAATTCACGGTCATACCATTACCGCTGTCAAAGCACACCATATTGTTGTCGCAACGGGCACAACAACACGGACCATTCCCATAAAAACAGGAAAACGTATTATTATGACCAAGGAACAAAATTGATAAAGCTGCTTCTATCATTCTTATTGGGTACCACCCTCCTCTTTGCTTCAAACCCCTCGTGCGAAGAGACGCTGTTTACGTTTGATGTTACCCGAGAAAGCGGTAATGTCCGTATTCTTGATATTATTGAAAATGTAGCACATGAATGTCATTTTTCGGTCAGAATCACCGACGAGGCGGCAAAAAAAGTACTCAATACCCCACTGTTTCTTGTCCACATTAAAGACTATACTTTAGAGAATATTTTCAATTTTCTATTTACCCAGCACAACATGTTTTATACCTTTGATGAGCATAAAAACGTGTTAACGCTTTCGTACCTCAAGACCCGTTCATTTATTATTGATTACATCAATTTAACCGAACACTCCACCGACTCGACCAAAACCATTACGGTCGGAGCCGCTTCTCTTTCCAACCGTACTTCCGGTGGCAGCGGTTACGGCTCTCAAGGCGGCGGAAACAGCAATAATCGACAAAACTCCAGCAATGCCGACTACACTACCGTCATATCCAAATCCAAGTTTGAATTCTGGGACAAACTCAACAATGAAATAGATACCATTCTTTCGCGTGATGGTGACCACATGCAAATTGAGAGCAAATCCATCATTAATCGAGAAGCCGGCATAGTCACTATTACCGGAACCAAGAGTCAGATTGATCGGGTCAGCAGCTATTTGAGCACTATTAAAAAACGTCTGCATAAACAAGTCATGCTTGAGACCAAGGTTTTTGAGTTGCGCTATAGCAACAAAGAGAGTACCGGTGTGGACTGGAGCAAGTTCAATCTCTCACTCAAAGGCGATACGAAAAATCTTTTTAACAACATTGACACAGAATCAAGCTACTCGTTTAGCTATCAGTTCTCCATGGACGGACTCATCGATTTTTTAAACCAATATGGCAATCTCAGTGTTCTCTCCGCGCCTAAAATTTTAACGCTGAACAATCAGCCTGCCGTCATTAATGTCGGTAACCAGATTAACTATCGTTATGAAAGTGGCAGTGTCAGTACCACCAATGTCGGTGCTTCTACAAGCAATACCTATCTGATGAGCTCGGTATTTATTGGACTGACTCTTAACATTATTCCGGAAATCACCGACGACGGTTTTGTCATTTTGCGCATCAACCCCGTGATTAGCGAAGAGCTTGATGCGAGTGATACACTAAATGGTAACCGCAACAGCGGCGTTGATGCTGAGGGCATTCGTGTTATGCCGCCAGATATCAAGATTAAGCAGCTCTCTTCTATTGTTAAAGCCAAAAACGGCAGCCGTGTTGTCATTGGCGGGCTAATCTCAACCACGAAACAAAATATTGATTCTTCCATTCCGCTATTGAGCTCCATTCCTCTTATGGGCGGACTTTTTCAGCATACCAGCACCGAAAGCTTTAAGACCGAACTGATTATTGTCGTAACCCCTAAAATTATCGATTATAATAATTTTCCTTCCATCGATAATATTGAACAGCTTCTTGAAGAGTCCCATTATGAGTAGCTTTCACGACGCTTCGGCACTCTTTGACACGACCTTTGATACGCAGGAGTATTTTGAGAGCATGAGTGCCGAGTTCGCCAAAAACTCCCTAATGCAAAGTATTGAATCCCGACAAACACCGCTACTCTTTCTGCTTGGAGCACCCGGTGTCGGTAAAACCTATCTGCTACACCTCATAAAACAATACTTTGCACACAAACGCACGCTTTTTACTGCCGATCCGTTTCGTACGCCTGAGGCCTTTTTACATTTTCTGCTTCAAGAACAACCCTGTCACCGAAGTGCGTCACTCACCGAGCTCAAGGATGCTGCACTCTCGCTGTTTAAAGAGCAGCCCGATCATCTCATTATTGTTGATGAAGCGCAACTGCTTGATGAGAGTATTTTGGAGTTTATTCGACTGCTTTCAGATACCGGATCTTTCAACTTTCTACTCTCGATGCATCACGATGAAGGCATGCGTATTGTCAAAAAACGGCATTTTGCTTCGCGTAACCACCGGGTGATTACACTGGGCATTCTCCAGAGTCATGAAATCCAAAAATATATTGAAGCACAACTGTTGGCACACTCACTGG
>QNZR01000187.1 GCA_003978475.1 Sulfurimonas sp. | reverse complement strand
AAGCAGCAAATTATAAGCATACAAGAGCATAACTCACCATCTACAACTGCCGGTACTGCGCAGTCAGCAAACATTGTCACTGATATAAAAAGTCTAAAGAAAATTTTCAATTTTTTAAGTAGATTATCAGTGTGGTATGCAAATTGTGAAGAAATATCAAAGTACATATACGTCAGAGAAAATTCTAAAATGACAGTTGTAGACAATCAGTTAATTATTCATTTTGACAATAATAAGAATATTGCTGACTCATTAATTTCAATAGTGAATGTAAAAGCTTTTAATTTAGAAAATGGGAATCAGATTTTTTCATCAATAAAAAACAATAATCTTTATGTTATAAACTTACCAATTATTGATGGTAAAAATGTTTTTACAATTAATATAGAATGAATTTTAGGTTTGCAAATAGATGAAAAACATTTTTCTATTAATCGGTCCCCGAAAAAATATAACAAATCCCGAGAGAACGGGAGGCGTCATCGTTCTTTTTGAAGATTTGATTTCATATTGTAATACACATGCAATAGAGTACCTTATAGTAGATACCAACAAGGAAAATTATAAAAATAAATTAGCTGCGTATATGATAATTTTATTTTCAATTATTGTAAAAACTCCAAAAGTTGCGCATGTATCTTTGCATGGAACGGCAAACGACTTTTTGCTGGTTGCCCCGTTTGCCTTAATAGTATCAAAAATTTTTCGTAAATCATTTAGCTTACGAAAATTTGCCGGTAATTTTATTGAGTTATTTGAAAACTATGCAGCAATAAAAAAAAAGATAATTATTTATATTTTAAAGCAGGCATCGTATAACTTTTTTGAAACAAAATATCTAGTCAACTATTTTAAACAGTACAATCAAAACACCTACTGGTTTCCAAATGTAAGAGCGAAACAGTATGTTTTTACTGACAACATATATAGAAAAAAACTCCTATTTATCGGTGCTGTTAGCGAGGAAAAAGGCATAGAGGTACTGTGTCATACATCAAACCTCCTGAGTGACGGGTATGAGATAGATATCTATGGGGGACTATGTGATCATTACACGCAAGCGTACTTTAGTAGCTATAAAGTCAAATACAAAGGTACTTTAAAGCCAGAGAATGTTATAAATACTTTAAAACAATATGATATATTACTGCTACCTTCATTTCGAGAGGGGTACCCCGGAGTAATTGTGGAGGCTCTTTCTGTAGGCTTGCCTATTATTGCTACCAACTTAAAAGGAATCAAAGAGATGGTAGATGAGCAGTCATCGGTTTTAATTGACCCCGATAGCGTTGAGCAGCTAAGAGAAGCGATAGAATCGGTTCATGATATGAATTATGCTCAAAAGTCAGCTGCGGCAAAAAAGCAGTTTGAGCAGTTTGATAGCGAGCTTCAGACAAAACTGTTTTTTAAACGAATAGGGCTATAATGCGTTGGCAGTCCAATTCAAAAAAAATCATCCGCTTTTACAACACGGTTAAATATTTACAGCCTGTTCAGATCTATTATCGACTTTATTACACATTGAGAAGCAGGCTAAGGCGTTTTAGCGGATTTTGCTATCAACACTCTGTTGCGTCCAAATCTGTAAACATTATGCTTGAGCCGTCGATTTTTAGTCCGAATTCCTCTGATTGTAACGCTTTCACTTTTTTAAATATAACACATCACTTTAAAAATAAAATTGATTGGAATATTTCAAAATATGGAAAACTTTGGACGTACAATTTGACCTATTTTGATTTTTTACATCAAAAAAATATGACCGGAAATGAAGGGTTGCGACTCATGCATGATTTTATTGACCAAAATCTACATGTAAAAGATGGGTTAGAGCCGTTCCCTATTTCATTACGGGGAATCAACTGGATCAAATTTATAAGCTATCATAAGATACAAGACCAAAAAATTGATGATAACCTTTATGCGCAGTATCATATTTTAATGGATAATGTGGAGTATCATCTTTTAGGAAACCATCTGCTTGAAAATGCCTTTAGTCTGCTATTTGGAGCCTACTATTTCCAGGATGAAAATTTACATGTAAAAGCAAGAGAAATATTATTTAAAGAGCTCAATGAACAGATATTGGGTGATGGCGCTCATTTTGAATTGAGTCCTATGTATCATCAAATAATGCTTTTTCGTCTGCTTGATTGTATTAATTTACTTCACAACAACCAACAGACCAATGACAAAGATCTTTTAGCGTTTCTACAACAAAAAGCAGAACAAATGCTGGGATGGCTAAAAACCATTACCTTTAAAGACGGAAGCATTCCGCTTTTCAATGACAGTACCAATCATATTGCACCGACGAGCGGTGAACTTTTTGATTATGCCATGAGATTACATTTACATGTAAAAGAGACGATACTTAAAGAGTGTGGCTACAGACAATATGAAAATGAAAACTATGAGTGTGTGGTAGATGTTGGCAATATCGGGCCCGATTACATTCCAGGACATGCTCATGCGGATACGTTTGGCTTTGAATTACATCTCAACAATAAGCCCTTTATTGTCGATACCGGAGTCTCAACCTATGAGACGAATGCCAGACGTATGCTGGAGCGTGCAACTGCTGCACATAACACGGTGGAGCTTAACGGTTTAGACCAAAGTGATGTATGGGGCGCTTTCAGGGTGGCTAATCGTGCCTATGTTACCGTGGTGCAAGAAAACCGTAACAGTATTAAAGCCGTGCATCATGGCTATGAAAAAAAATTGGGTGCTTTGCATGAGAGAGAGTTTATTTTTGAAAACAATGGTGTAAAAATTATTGATAACATTATTGCCAAAGAAGAGCATCAAGCCGTTGCCAGAATACATTTTCATCCCAGCGTAGATGAGGCAATGATTCACAAACATATTGTTTTTCATGATGCAGAAGGTGTCATTAAAACGTACCGGTATGCTCCGGAGTTCAATCAACATGTCGATGCCAAAGTTTTAGAAATACGATTTATAAAAAAGCTGAAAGTGACTATAGCGCTATGAAGATCTTGTTTATTACCGATAATTTTCCTCCCGAAGTCAATGCGCCGGCAACTCGAACGTACGAGCACTGTATGGAGTGGAAGAAAACACAAGATGTCGAGATTACCATCATAACCTGTGCTCCCAATTTTCCTCACGGCAAAGTATATGAAGGCTACGCCAACCGATTCTATCAAACCGAGACCA
This sequence comes from Sulfurimonas sp., assembly GCA_003978475.1. GTDB lineage: Bacteria > Campylobacterota > Campylobacteria > Campylobacterales > Sulfurimonadaceae > QNZR01. The sequence continues at coordinate 4,967 of QNZR01000187.1, read as the reverse complement.
TAGAGGGCATTAGGGTCATTCGTCTGTGGAGCTATATGACCTCGAACAAAGGTTTTACCAAAAGAGTACTGGATTATTTGAGTTTTGCATTTATGGCATTTTTTGCCGGAATATTAATAAAGCATGATGTCGTTATTGCGACCTCGCCACAGTTCTTTACCACGTGGGCTGCCTGGGCCATCTCCAGGGTGCGACGAACACCGTGGATCTTTGAGCTTCGAGACATCTGGCCGGCATCAATTAAGACGGTGGGTGCGATGGATCAGGGATTGGTGATGAACTTTTTAACCAAAATTGAATTGGGACTGTACAAGGATACGGCTAAAGTGATTGCGGTAACGGATGCCTTCAAAACCGAGTTGATAGCGCGTGGCATTGATGCACAGAAGATCGATGTCGTGACCAACGGATCCAATTTGGAACTCTTTGCTCCTAGAGACAAAGATGCTTTTTTGCTTCAAACGCTGCATCTGGAACATAAATTTATTATCGGCTATATCGGTACCCACGGATTAGCGCATAAACTGGACTTTATTGTCCGCTCTATTGCAGCCATCGAAGACAAGGAGATCCATTTTCTGTTTATTGGAGACGGCGCCGAAAAAGCAAAGGTAGTGCAGCTGGCACAGACGCTCTCGTTGCACAATATCACCTTTTTAGATGCCATCAGTAAGGATCAGGTGCCGCAATATCTCTCGATTATTGATGTATCGCTTGCACCACTGAAAAAGTCCGAGACTTTTAAAAGCGTGATTCCTTCTAAAATATTTGAAGCATCTGCCATGCGAAAACCGACATTATTGGGAGTCGAAGGTCAGGCACAGCAAATTGTAGAGAGGTACGGTGCGGGTATCTGTTTTGAGCCTGAAAATGAAACCGATTTTATTGCCAAAGTCACGGCGCTTAAAAACGATACACTGTTATATCGGCATTGCATGGAAGGGTGCGACAAACTTGCGCATCATTTTGACAGAAAATTATTGGCAGCTAAGATGTTACAGAGTATAATAAGCGTAATAAAGTAGGGGGGGAGGGCTTGCAGTTTATGACGTTCGAGACACTGCTGCATCAATATAGAAGCGTATATTACAATTTTCCTCAGCCACTAAAAACGTTTTTAGGCACTATTTACGGCAAGATACCGCTTTCATGGCGTTTTGGAAATCATTATAGTATGCATCAAAAGGTTCTTGAGACGTTTGAGCAGGCCAACGAGCAGTTTCAACTGGATTTTCAATACCATAAAACGTTAGAGACACTACTGTTCGCCAATGAACATATTCCCTACTATCAAAACATTTTTCGTGAGTATGGCGTCACACCGAAACAGTTTAAATCTTTGGACGATATGAAACGCTTCCCGCTGCTTACAAAAAAAGACATTACTCAGCACAGCGATGCTTTAGTGACCGGTGTTCACGAGAAGCCGATTGCCTATTATTCCGGCGGATCGCTTTCGACACCGACTAAATATTTTTTGCCCAATTCCAGTAGAGCCAAAGAGAAGGCCTACAATAATTACATCTTTTCACAAATCGGATATCGCTACAGAGACAAGACGCTGCTGCTAAAAGGCCGAGAGATTTCAGTCCCTGAAAAAGATATTTATTGGGAATACGAACCTATAGACAACTATCTTCTTTTGTCCAATAACTACATGAACTCTGAGAAATTTTCTTTGATGTATGAGCAGGCAGTCCGATTTAAGCCAAAATTTCTTTTTGGGTATCCCAGTGCGGTATTGAGCTTTATGAAACAGTCCCGGAAGCGTCATCTGAAGCCCATGGATGTTCAGGGGGTAATTCTGGCCTCAGAGACCGTCTACCCGGACGAGCTCAATGCTATTTTTGACTTTTTCGGTGTCAGTATTTTGACCCATTACGGCCACACGGAGCGTAATGTTATTGGCTATCGGATGAACAGCCGTGGGTACCGTTTTTGTAACTCCTATGGTTTAAGCAGGGTCGTAGACAATGAGTTGATTTCCACGACATTCGATAACTTTGTTATGCCATTTATTAATTATAAAACAACGGACAGTGCTGTTGGCGTCATTGAGTACTATCCACAGAGTGATGTCGCCAGGTATGTTGAAAATATTGAGGGGCGAACTCAGGACTTTTTGGTGACCGATGATAAAAGACTGGTCTCCATTACCACCATGTGTGGCGGACAGTATCTGCCGCTTGAAAGCATTGATGCTCTTCAGTATGTTCAAAAAGAGCCCGGAAAAGTGACCGTATTGGTCGAGGGTGCTCATATTGATCTGCGAAAAGTCAAAGAAGGGATGCATAAGCTGGTGCGTGACGGGATTGATTTTAAGATTCAGCAGGTGGAAAAAATTGAAAAGACGTCGCGAGGAAAGCGTGTTATGTGTAAGCAGTTTTTAGATATTGAAGCCATACGACAATCAGGCAGCACAGTCATAACAGAAGGAGGCAGAGGATGCTCTCAAGAGTAATAGCCAAGGCTTTCGGAGGTGTTTGGAAACTAAAAGAACACTGCGTAACCGGCACGGGCGTGCGGGCAAAATTATTGAGATTTTTGTACCATTATTATCAGTTTGAGCATGGCAGTGCTATTGCCTTTGACGCTTCTTTCGAGAGTGCCCCGAATTTTCCTAGAGGTATGAAACAGATTGTGGTCTCCGGCAAGGCTCATATTGGAGCCAACTGTACCATTTTTCAGCAAGTGAGCATTGATGAGGATATGCGACCCGGTTCCAAAGTGTTTGGGGCGCCACGGATAGGCGACAATTGTTACATTTACCCCGGTGCCAGAATTATTGGTAAGGTCTCAGTCGGCAATAACGTCGTTATTGGCGCCAATGCCGTCGTCAACAGCGATGTTCCCGATAATACCATCGTTAGTGCGTGACGCTGTTGTTAAAGCGTATGGTTTAAAATAGTGTTTTTCTGAAAAATTCGGCGAAAGGCTTCGGTTTTCATGACGTTTTCCATGCTCTGCATATGTCGAGCGTGATGGACATCACTGCCGATAAAGTCGATCATACCGGCATCAACCAATCGTAATGCGAGGCGCTTTACTTCCTCGGAGTAGTAGCCGGCAATCGAGTTGATATTGAGCTGAAACAGTACGCCAAGCTTCTTGAGTTTTGCATATTTTGAAAAATTTTTGGCCATATAGACATAGCGTTCAGGGTGTGCGAGTACCGGAGTGTAACCAGCTTCTGTCATCACCTCGATCATGGCTTCGAGATTGGCAGGATGATTGATATAGGACATTTCAAATAGCAGATAGTTATTGCCAAAGGTCAAGATGTCAAACTCGGCAACAAGGTTCATCAAGTGTTCGTCCAAAAAATATTCTGAAGCGACATCAATCTCAATGTCTATGCCTTCGTGGGCAGCGCGTTCTCGCAATATCTCCAGACCACTTAGCAGTATTTTAGAACTGTTGGCATAGCGATGACTCATAATATGCGGTGTTGTAATAATTTTTTGATAGCCCAGTTGATGAAAGTGTTTAATCAGCTCCATGGCTTCATCAATATGCTTTACCCCGTCATCAATTCCGGGAATCAGGTGCGAATGGATATCGGTGGTGAGTCGATACGTATTATGTTGCCGATTTGAAATCTCCGGTTCATGAAACGCTGCTTCAGGCTGTGCTGCCTGCGAGAGCCTCTGCTTGAGTCGGAACAACCAGAAGCTGAGCAGGATGGTCAGCAACAACAATACTGTAATGGCAATGTAAAGATAATAGGATGCTGTGCTCTCTTGTACAGGTTTTGGTTTGTGCCGAAGGTACTTGGACGTATCCGTACGTGATGGTGTTGTGTCTTGAAACGATGAAGCAGTAGATTTGCTGCGGTTATTCTCTTGTGAAGCAGTGGGCTTGGGAGCCGACTCGTTTCGGGCATCTTGCGAAGAGGGTTTTGTGACATAGCTGGCAAAAGCATTACGGTTGATTTGTCTTGCCATGCCAAGCAGGGCGTTTAACACCTTTTCACTTTGAATCGGTTCAATAGCCACTACAAAATAGCCTCCGATAGGGTACGTCCGAAGGGTATAGTACTCGTTATTCCGGTGGGCTTGATAGTAGCTGTTTTTAAAAAGAACGTCTTCTGTCCGTTCTTTGGCTTTAGAGGCTGCTTTCTCGGTTGTATGGCTGCTTACCAATATTTTGTAAGCAGCCATGAGAGATGGCTGACAAACCAATATACCAATAATGAGTAGTGCCATACTATGCATGGACATCCCTAGGCGTTAAATTATGCTCACTTGCTATTGTAGTAGTTGTGGGCATAGCCGTAACCATAACCGTAACCGTAGCCGTAGCCGAATTTTTTACCCATTTCGACACCATTTAAAATAGTACCGCAACTGGAGAGCTCCTGCTCTTCGACAAAACGATTAATATTCTTTATAAAATCTTTTTTAGAGTAATTCGCCTTGAAGACAAAAAGATTAATGTCAGATAATTTCATTAAAATCATCGCATCCGTGACAAGACCGACAGGAGGAGAGTCAAAGATAATGTAGTCATACCGCTCCAGCAAGACATTGATAATCTCTTTAAACGTATCCGTCAACAACAACTCTGAGGGATTAGGCGGTACCGGTCCGGCAGTTAGGACATCAAGGTTTTCAATCTGTGTTGTCTGTAGTACTTCGTCTAAAGTGTTGTTTCCGGCAAGAAGAGTGCTGACACCGATGTTGTTGGCGAGTTTATATTTTTCATGAATACGAGCGCGTCGCATGTCCAGATCAAGAAGTACCACTTTTTTATGGCTTTTGGCAATAATATTGGCCAGCTCCGTAGAGACAGTCGTTTTTCCTTCGCTCGGTATCGACGAGGTAATGGTTAAAATTTTTGATTTTTGAGAACCTTGTAAAAACTCCAAATTGGTTCGTACTACTCGAAGTGCTTCCTGAAACGACTGAATGTTTTTTCTCGAATTTAGATGAGGAATGGCTCCATAGACGGGAATAGAGCTGAGAGCT
>QNZR01000062.1 GCA_003978475.1 Sulfurimonas sp. | reverse complement strand
ATCACCACTGCCGCTACCATTAAAAACAGTACGGCACTCATAAAAAAACGCACCGGGGCACGTAACGGCGGTGCCTGCTCAAGTGAAAGACCCGTAAAGTTCATAAACAGCTACTCGACAATCATCGACTCCATCATATCAATAATCTGAGGTGCATCAGCACTGAGGTGCTGTTGTGCCATGGTGTAGAGCATCTGCTCCTCTTTCATATTATGCTGCTGCATCATGATCATCAATGTTTCACTCAATCCAAAAAACTTGGTTCGGTCATCATTGACAATAGCTTCACCAAGCTGTTTTAGCAGTGAACGCAGCTGTTGATGTTCCATACGCATCACTTCTGTCGGACCTTGTGTCATGCCGGTTTTTTGCTCAAACGCCGGAAACATTACCCGCTCCTCCATCTGAAAATGATGCTCCATCGCATCGGAAAATTTTTTATAATGCTCTTGAGCATCTGCCAATATTCCCTCATTGGCGCAGTTCTCCATCTGTGAAAAATATGTATCGCACGTACGATGATCGGTCGTTAAAAACGATTTAATATCTGCCATAAGTAACCTTGTTATAATTTTTGACATTGTAATATTAGGATACTTCTAAAGAAATAAAATTGACGGATATCAACATGAGGCACAATCTTTTTAGCGATCTTCTACCCTGCCCCCGATACGGTGAGTCATTCGAGACGCTGCTCTCTTGTAAAAATGTGACGATAGAGCGCATTGTCTCGGTGTCGTTTCATAACGGTGAGTGGATGGAACAGGATCATGACGAGTGGGTCGTATTGCTTCAGGGTGACGCCATACTCGAGATTGTCACAACACAAGTAACATTGCGCTCTGGCGATTACCGGTTTATTGCATCCCGGACACCGCATCGGGTGGTACATACCTCACCACAAGCACTCTGGCTCGCCGTGCATATTACCTGATATAACGATCTCCCCGCTTAACATTACGCACGACTCCGGTCGCAGTTTGCAAGAGAAACGGTACTGTCACGGGACGCTGTTTGTATTGAGGGTCAACTTTACTCACGCTAAAGTGCAGATGTGGTCCGCTGGAGTAGCCGGTGTTACCGCTGTAACCAATCAGATCACCCTGCTTTACCCGCTCACCCACACGTACCGCAACACCTTGTTTTTTCAGATGGTAATACTTGCCAAACGTACCATCAGAGTGCTCAATGACAATGTAGTTGGCATACTTGCCATAACCTCGCTTTAACGCTCCTTTGCTGCCCGATGCTCTCGTGGCCACTACCTTGCCCTCACGTGCCGCATAAACGGGTGTCCCAACAGGTACGGCAAAATCAACAGCATAACGTGAGTAGCCGTTGTGGCTGGTTTTACCGTTAAACCCTTGCGATACCCGTACTTTTTTGCCTTTTTGAAACGGTACGGCATAACGGTAATCGGCATCATGACGTGCTGATGCCAGACCCATGACCCAGCCGTAACGTGACTTGTAATATGCCGGTTGGGATGCATTTTGACGTTTAAGATGCAGCAGCAACTGTGTGGAGTGTGCCGGTAGCTCAACATACAGCGGCAGCGTATGATCGGCTTTGACGTTTCGAAGCTGCTTGAGGTTGAGCGTCATGGTAACGGCAAACGCATTACGGTTCTGAGCATAAAAAGCAATGTCATTTCCTATATTTTTAGTTGATACCAGAACACTGTTACGCCGATTCTGCACTCCGGACTGACGGATTTTTTTCGCCTGTGAAGCCGTCAGTACCCGAAGATGTTCCTCATATGCCTGCTGCTCTTCCATAGCTATTTTGCGACTGTAGGCATCGAATTTCTGCTCCTTTAGGAGCGCTTCGGCTGCTACAATACGACCGCGTGAACGCTGTGAGGTATAAAATGCCAGAACCTTCTGACGTATCCGCTCTTTAGATAGTGGCGACATCGGATATTCCAGCAACAGCGTAAACAGCTTCATATCGGACTCTGTCATTGCGACATTAAGCTGCCGGAGGTAAAGGCTCTCAAGCATCTGATGATCGTGCTCTAATGCCCGAAGCGCCTGCAAATAATCGGCCTTTTGTTCCGGTGTATCTTCAGCAAGTTCAATGGCATGATCAAGTGCAAAACCCAAAGCAAAGCACGCTTCTACCCGCTGCGCATAAGCATCAAAAAACGAATAATGCGGTGTAAAATATTCGCTGTGTCTATAAACTTCCATGCGCCGCACGTCATCCTCAACCCCTTTAGCAAGGGTACCGAATGCTTTGGGGTGCGCTGCATACAGCGTCATCGTACATAAAAAAACAAGCGTCAAAAAAATGTTCAAAATTTCATCCTCATTTGAGCTTTATCATACCAAAAAATTGTTATAATCCGCCATTATTCTGGAGGATTTTTTATGGGTATATTAGATTTAGTGAAACCGGGTGTCCTAAGTGGTGACGATGTTCAAAAGGTGTATAAAGCAGCCAAAGAGGGGGGCTTTGCCCTGCCGGCAATCAATGTAATCAACTCCGATTCCATTAACGGGGTACTCGAAGCCGCACGTGAAGCCAACTCGCCGGTAATTATTCAGTTTTCTCATGGCGGCGCAGGTTTTTTTGCAGGAAAAGGGCTAAACAACGAGCATCATTTTGCCTCGATCGGCGGAGCGATCTCCGGAGCGCAACATGTTCACATGATGGCAGAAGCATACGGGGTGGCAGTTATTTTACATACCGATCATGCCGCGCGCAAACTGCTTCCCTGGATCGATGCCTTGCTTGAGGCCTCCGAGGCTCACTACCAAAGTTACGGCTCACCGCTGTTCAGTTCGCATATGCTAGATCTCTCCGAAGAACCGCTTGAAGAGAATATTGCGACATGTCAACACTATTTGAAGCGCATGGACAAATTGGGAATGAGTATTGAGATTGAGCTGGGTGTTACCGGTGGGGAAGAAGATGGTGTAGACAATACCGACATTGACAACGCCCTGCTTTACACGCAACCCGAAGAGGTTGCCTACGCTTATGAAGAGCTTTCCAAGGTCAGCCACCGCTTTACCATTGCCGCGTCATTCGGTAATGTTCACGGCGTCTATAAACCCGGTAATGTCACCTTGACCCCTTCCATTTTAGACAATTCTCAACGCTTTATTGCCAACAAATATCACACCGATACCAAGCCGGTTGACTTTGTGTTTCACGGCGGTTCAGGCTCATCGCTTCAAGAGATTCGTGATGCCATCAGCTATGGCGTCATTAAAATGAATATTGATACCGACACGCAGTGGGCAACCTGGCACGGTATCAAAAGCTACTATGAGCAATATGAAGCATACCTTCAGGGGCAAATTGGCAATCCCGAAGGCGAAGATAAGCCCAATAAAAAATATTATGACCCGCGTAAATGGCTGCGTGCCGGTCAGGAAAGTCTTGTAAAACGTGTTTTAGCTGCCTATGAAGACCTCAATGCTCTCAACAGGAACTAACCGAAAATATACCCTTTGATCGCTTTATAGCTTGCTATTGAGCTGATCATCCATAGGCCTATCATGCCGGCAAGCCCCATTGACATCATAATGTCAGGCTGGGTAAACACTATCATCGCCGTTAAAAATCCTGAAACAAACGGTGATATCAACAGTAGCAGCAACACCCGTTTAATCTTTTTCTCTTGTGAAGGAGTCATGACATCCACCCTTTGTAGTAATATCGCTGGCGCATTGTACCATTTCCAGATACGCCGCCGCTATGAATATAAAGCACCGTTCCTTCTATTTGTTCCATATGCTCCCAAAGTGCCAGCCACATTTTAGGGGCATAAAGCAGATCAAACTCCATGCCGCCTTGATATAATTCTTCATAAACAGCTGCAAACTCCGGATAGAGTTTGGCAAAATGGTATGTTTTTTGTGTTGAAATTACATGTAAATTCGGCGGTACCGTACCCAGTGCATCCATCTGCTTCAGCAGATACGCTTCACTGCCGACAACCGGCGTGGTATAACACTCACAAGCAAGTGCTTTCGCTAAATAAAAAGCCGTGGTACCTGTTCCCGAAGGAGTCATAACGTGTAAATGTTCGATATGCCTGTCGTGCTGCCACTGTACAATTTCGTCGGCCAGGAGACGAATACCCTCTTTTGCCATAGCCGTTGCTCCGCCCTGCGGAATGACCGCAACTTTTTCATCTGCCAGAAAAAAAAGCTCGCCGATACGGCGTTCATATGCATCATGGGGAAGTGCTATTGTCGTCATTCCCAATGCAGAAGCCTGCGCAAAATTTCCGTCAGCACTCTCACGTACTCGACTATTTGGTGTTTTGGTGTAGTACTCAAACTCCCACCCTTTACTATGGCAGATATATGCTAGCGAGAGCATGGCATTGGACTGGCTGCCGCCATAAGAGATAATCTTGCTGTAACGCGATACCGGAGTATGATAGAGTGTATAGAGCTTACGAAATTTATTGCCGCTTAAATAGGGGTGAAGCAGGTCGTCACGTTTGACGTAGAATTCTCTGCCGCGAAACGTCAGAGTTTCAACGGCAGAAGGAAGGGAAATCACTATTTTGCGTAGGTAATCTTTGCGGCTTTTTTCATATCAGCCATCTTTTTTTCCATTTTTTCTTTAAATTTTTCCATCTGTAAGCGCTGACCGATAAAATTTTCTACTTCTTCATACGACAGTGTCTTACCCGGCTGCTTGTCTTCCAAATAGATAACATGGTAACCAAACTGGCTTTTTACCGGAGTCGTGGTAATGGTTCCTTTTTTCATGGCAAATACGGCATCATTAAATGACGGTACCATCTGACCTTGTGGAAAATAGCCTAAATCGCCACCCTTGGGAGCACTCGGACCGGTTGATTTTTGCTGAGCCAGTTCAATGAACTTCTCTTTAAGTTTCTCGCCTTTAAGAGGCTTTAACTCCTTAATAATAGCCTTGGCTTCACCCTCTTCTTTGACTAGAATATGACGGGCATGAACCTTCTCTTTTTCAACAAATTCACTGGAATTCTTTTTATAATAATCACGCTTCTCTTTGTCAGTAACGGTGACTTTGGCAAGCTCTTGCTGTTCCCATACTTTCGCTGCCAGCTGCTTCTGAATACGATCGGTAATGTCGGCAAGCTCTTCTTTGTATTCAACACTTTCGAGCACGCCTTTTTTCTTGGCATCGGCAAACACAAGCTCTTGGGTAATAATACCGTCAACCACACGCTTTTGCAGTTCGTCTTGCTTCTCTTTAGGAAGTGACATAAAACGTCCCTGAGTCCCCTCCAACAGAATTTTGTTCACCTCATCGGACGTAATGTTTTTACCATTGACTGTTGCCAGGGTAGTTGCTGTAGCCAAGGTGCTCAGCAACAGTGAGACACTCATTAGTTTAATCGTTAAATTCATTGACTTTCCTATTTTTCAAATATATCTGTTATGTTATGCTAAGAAAGCTAATCAACACTAAACAATGGTTGGCACGGGTTTTCCAACAAAATACCCCTGCGCAAAATCCACGCCGATCTCTTTGAGTGTCGCTAAAATAATCTCGTCTTCAACAAATTCCGCAATGGTCTTCATGCCCAGACGATTGGAAAAATCAACAATACCTTCTACTAAAATTCGTGATTGCCTGTCTTCATGAATCCGTTTAATAAGTGAGCCGTCAATTTTAAGAAAATCTGCTTCAAGCTCCAGTACATGTAAAAAATTGGAGTAACCGCTTCCAAAATCATCAATGGCAATTTTGGCGCCGTACTTTTTCACCTCACCGATAAAATAGGTGACCTGCTCATACGACTGAATATTTTCACTCTCAAGGATCTCAAAAATAATCCGATCGGCATAATCCGACTCTTTAAGCTTTTGAATAATAAAATGGCACATATCGCCATTGGCAATATCTTCAATCGAAATATTGATAGAGAGGGTTACATGATGCTTACAGAGCTGTTTTAACGCCTCCTCGAGCATAATTTCCGTGACTTTAAAATAGTTTCGTGACTGCTTGGCAATATGTAAAAAAGATCCCGGGGAGAGCATTTCACCGTTGTGACGCATTCTCACCAGAGTCTCGTACTTCTCGATAACACCGCTTTTAAGATCCAGAATCGGCTGATAATAGGAGATGATATCTCGATTATCAATCGCCTGCTTAATAATATTGGCCTTTTTAATATTCTCTTCATAATGTTTTTCAAGCTCAAGAGAGTCATCATAGACAATATACTCACTTCGACTGTTCTGTGCCAGTTTCAAAGCCATGTCGGCTTTGACCAAAGCATTCTCGTGCATACCAAAGCCCAATGTTACCGAAATACTCGCCTCCTGCTCTACCGAAATACTAAAATAATGTTTCTCTATTTTTCTCTGATACGAGTGCATCACGGCAACAAACTCATCAATATGCAAGGTAGCATCACCCAAAATAGCAAACTCATCGGAGTGCAGTCGATAAAACTGAAATAGTTTATTGTAGGCAATTTCCGTCTTAATAAAATTGGCAAACTGAATTAACAGCCGGTCTCCCGCTTTAATACCGTAAAAGTCATTAATATTTTTAAATCCGTCAATATTAAACAATGCAATTTGCGGCTCTTCAAGGAGTTTCATATCGATAATAAGTTTATTTCTGTTGGGAATGCGGGTCAAACTGTCCATCGCATACATATTTTTGATTTTTTGACGCTGTAGGGTCACCTCGGTCGCATCGTAACGTATGGCAATATACTCTTTGATATTGTCCTCTTCATCTAAAATAGGGGTAATAGTCGCTTCATAATAAAAAGCTGAATTGTCTTTGCGTTTCCCCGAGATAATATTATTCCAGACCTTTTTGGATTGTATCGTCTCCCACATCTGCTTGAAATACGTACTATCAAGCATAGGGTCACGTAAAATACTGTGATTTTTTCCAATAAGAAATTCACGTGAATAGCCGATATTCTCGCAAAATTTGTCGTTCACATAAGTAATGACCCCCTCGGGATCACTTTTTGAGACCATGGCACTATTATCTATAGCCTCCTTATACGAGTTCAGTTCGCTAAGGTTTTTAAGCAACTCCTCGTTTTGCTGATTGACCTGCTCTTGCAAACGGGAAGTATACTGCTTAAATCTGGCAAGCAATGCTTGAATAAAGATAAACAGAGCAACTAAAAGTGCGGTATCGTAAATTACCAGCAACCAAAAGGTTTTGTTGAGTTTATCAGTCAGTTTTCCCTCAGGTATTTTAATACTCAAAATACCGCGAATATCCCCGACACTGTAATTATATGCCTTGTCATAATGCTCTCGTACAAAGGCGGGAGCGCTGCTTTTGCTTCCATGACACGTGAGACATTTCGGTTCAATAAAAAAAGGAACGGCAAACTGGTAATAGTTAACCGGTGAGACTTCAATAAATTTATAGTACTCACGCAGTGTCTTATCACGCTTGAAAGCTTTAATAGCCTGCAGCTGTTCGGCATCAGCCAGATTTTTACTGTTTCTGGCCCTATCAGAAACGACAGAAATCTGAATATCCTGAATCTTATCCTGAGAAAATTTCCGTGAGATCTCGGGCGCACTAAATGCCGGAAAAAAAGGCAGGGTCTCTTGTGTCAACTCAACATTGCCATTCACAAAAAGATCCATGTAATAGCCGTGATAACTCATTATAAAATGGCTAAGCGCTTTAGCTTCATCCGTAATGATGGCCCGGATATCCTCTTTCATAAAATGTGACGAGTAAAATATTTTCAATACGACAACAATTGAAAATATTATGGGAACACTAAAAAGAACACTCTTAGAAACGACAGGTGTCTTAATGAGGAATCTGTTTTTCTCGGCCAAAAGATTACTTAGTGTTTGATTTTTGGTATCGTTTCAAGAAATGCTTAATCACTTCAAGCAGGTACGGCTTGTCGACCGGCTTAGGAATGTGGGCATCAAGCCCGGCATTCATTATGCGTTCACGGTCTCCCTCCAAAGCATATGCCGTTAGGGCAATGACCGGAACTTTACCACGCTGCTCTTTTTTATCGACCTCCCGCATGAGTCGGGTAGCGATAATCCCATCCATCACCGGCATATCAATATCGGTCAGCACCAGATCGTAAGGCTCTTTCATGTAAGCTTCAAGCGCCGCTTCGCCGTTTTCAACTGCCGTGACATCATAATCTTGCAGTGTCAAAATCGTTTGAAGCAGCTCAAGGTTAATACGGTTGTCTTCTGCTAAAAGAATTTTAAACTGTCGGTTGCCCTTCGTATCATCCGGATCGATTTT
>QNZR01000033.1 GCA_003978475.1 Sulfurimonas sp. | reverse complement strand
GAACTGACGACCTTCGGGTTATGAGCCCGACGAGCTACCACTGCTCCACCCCGCAATATATCTTTTTTTTAGTATATCTTCACTTTTATATTGCGTGTGCAAATATAGACATAATATTTCATATGTCGCCCCATATAACACTATGAGAGCGTTGATATAAACCGATTAACGCAACTCCTCCCGAACACAACGAACATTGAGAAAGAAGATTTTTCGTGCCGATGAAACATTGCCAAAGGCAGCAAAATCAACATACTGTGCAAACTCGACATTACTAGAAGACTCCGATGTCCAATTCGTGGCACTGACATTTTCAAAGACTCCGTTAATCGCAGGACGACGGCTGGTATCGCGCAGGGAAACGAGTTCATCACCGGTCGGCAATCGCCAGTCATCATAACCTCCCAACACCAGATCGGAACAATAGGTCGCTGCCGTATCACCCGAGGTATCAAATAGATTACCCGCGGTAAAATTGGCACTACTTAACCACGGTTTATAGATACGTTTCACCGCTTGGTTATCCTGCCACATCAAACGTTTTTCGCCATTATTATCAATGACGATTTGAGCCAAATCATCTCGGCTAAAGCGTTCACTCTCTCCATTATCGTCTTCGCGGTTCAGATTGCAAAGATTCTCTGTTGTATTTTGAGGTACGGTATAGATGGTGCCGTTTTCTAGTGTCACGGTAACGGTATTATCGTTATGGTAGGCATAGTGTGCGCCGTTAACGTTAAGTTCACCCGAGGTGTATTCGCCATTGGAAGCTACAGTAATGGGCGTGAGTGTTGCAATATCGTAACTGCCACACTCATCAATGGTTACCTGTCCGTTTAAAGACATATTGTTTTGCGGTGCATTAAGCGTCACGTTAAAGTCTTTATAGGTTGCTCCAAACGCACTAAGACGCCCTTCTTCGGCATAATACTGATACAAAATACTCTCATCTAAAATGGTCTCGACAATACTCAGATCCCGATTGGCATACAGAGTCATTGCTGCCATAATGGTTGTTGTAAAATTTCCAATATTGACGGTGATTCTATTGTCGCTCAATGATGCACTCAGTCTGTTGTTCTCCAGAGTCGCATCCACGGTTTGCGAACCGTTTACACTGACTCCCTCAATATGTTCACACCCAACAAAGGTATTGGTGGCATGGTAGGTAAATAGATTGCTCTTTTCCCCTATGGTAGTGACCGTGCCCTTTGCTGCACAGGGTCGCTCTTTTTCATACGGTGCCGGGTACGTAATACGTACGTTTTGAGACTGTGATGAAGCCGAAAACGGCATGATGCTTCCGGTAAGTTTATCCAGCTGCATGATTTTGAGCAGTCCTGCTGCTTTTCGGGCATCATCTTGAGTCAATATTTTAGCACTCGTTTCCATGCCCTCATCGGATTGCCCGCCGTCACCATCATAACATCCCACCAATAACACTGAAGCCGCCACTATTGCCGTTGTCGTTGCTACTACACTCTTCATCGTTTACTCACTTATATCGTTTTAATTTGAGCTGCTAGTGTAACATACAATCATCGGTTCATGTGTATTATAATGATTAAGAGAAACAATTTTCTAAATTAATGTTACTAAAGTAAATAGTTATAAACATAAATGCTCAAGTAGTTTTTGTGAATGCTCTATGTCATGTTCAATAGCTGTTTTCAAAGCCGCTAGACTCTCAAACTTCCTGTTGGCACGAATAAAGCCGACAAAACTCACCGCAACCTTGGTGGCGGCAACCTCATGTTCGTCTAACACATGGGTCTCCACCGCAAAAGAACCGTCTGTCGAAATACGGTGCCCGATAAAGGTGACACTGGGATGATAGTGCACCTCATCATCCAGACGACTTAACGTGGCATAAACACCCTGCATGGGCAGCAGAAAAGCATTTACATGTAAATTCAGAGTTGGCACCAATGCTTTAGCACCCAGACCCTGCCCCGTGACAACACGACCCTTAATCGTATAATTGTGCCCTAAAAAGGTATTGGCACCTTTAATGTCCCCCAACTCCAACTTGGCACGAATTTTATGTGAATGCACCGAGTCATTTCCGACACTGACCTCATCAACCACAACCACTTCAGCGTGAAACAGAGTACGGAGATCCTGAAAGGAATAGCGCCGGTCTTTACCAAAATGAAAGTCGTACCCCACCACAATTTTATGCAACCGGGGAAATTGGCGACACAACATGGCAATAAACGCCGTACCGTCTAAATGGCGAATCTCTTCTAAAGGGTAGTAATACAGAGGATAGTGCGTATAGTGTTCCCGTTCCCGTCCCGGAGTTATGTTGGCATATCCGGTCTCAATAACAACAATGGCACCCTGTGATCCGAGGGCATCAAAAAGATGTTGGTGTCCTATGTGCATGCCGTCAAATCCGCCAATGGCAATGGTATCAATGTTTGCGGTAGCAGTAGCAATACTCACGATTTCCTTCCTTTCCGGTAATATGCGCCTCTTCTTTGGCAATGAGCTGCCACCCCTGAAGCATACAGGCATCTTCAAATCGCTGCATGGCTTTCGCCACCGCTTTGGCATCGCTAATGACCCCATAAGCATCACGCTTGACGTTTCGTCCTACTTCAAACTGCGGTTTAAACAATATAATAATCCATTGCCGTGAGAGTCGTTCAATCGCCTCAAAAATTTTCAGTACCGAGATAAATGATACATCACTGACAATCAGATCATAAGGCGTGTTACATGTAAATTGGCGAATATCGGTCTGTTCAATGGAAGTAACGCGCTTATGCCTTCGCAAGTGCTCATGCAACTGGGCACTTCCGACATCAACCGCATCAACATGAGCCGCACCATACTCTAGCAGTACCTCGGTAAAACCACCGGTACTAGCGCCAATATCGAGTACTTTCATCCCCTCAATCTTCACAGGAAGCTGTGATAAAAAATGTTTCAGCTTCATCGCGGAACGACTGACATACATTCGTATTGCATCGACACTGACTTCGGCATGATCAATCCGAAATGATGCCTTATGCACCCGCTTGGCATCGACACACACATGACCCTCTTTAATGAGTGTTTGTGCCTGATTGCGGCTTGATGCCAAACCCTGTTCCACCAAATACCGATCAAGCCGCATCAAAGCATCGCCCGCATGGTCGCTTCACTCATGGTCTCAACCCCCAGTGTCACGGCTTTATCGTACTTGCTTCCGGCATCGGCACCGAAAATAAGATAATCTGTTTTTTTGGAAACCGAACCTGATACTTTGGCACCCAAAGCCTCCAGCATGGCTTTCATCTCACTGCGCGGTTGCGCCATGCTTCCGGTTAACACAACGGTTTTTCCTTTGAAGGGGTTCGCTGCAACCGCCGCTTTTTCTTCAGGAGCACTCGGCTGAATAATGTCATAAAGCTCTCTCATGGTGTCACCGTTAACACGAATAAACTCTACGACCGATTCCGCCATCTCCTCGCCAAAACCCTCCAATGCCCTAATGCTCTCTTTATCTGCCTCAAGCAGATGCAATCCAAAACGCTCACACAGTGTCTTTGAAGCCACTTCACCAATGTGCTCTATCCCCAACGCATTAACAAAACGCCAACACGCACACCCTTTAGATCGGGCAATGGCATCTAAAAGTTTTTGGCTCTTTTTCTCTTTAAAGCCCTCCAGTGCCAGCAGCTGTTCCAACGTTAGAAAAAAGAGGTCTTTGACCGTTCGTATCAAGCCGTTTCGGTAGAGCGTCTCAACAATTTTATCACCCAGCCCATCAATATTCAGACAGGGTTTTGAAGCAAAATAGATGATGGCATTGACCACACGGGCACTACAATCCAGGTTTTGACACTTAATGAGTACACCCTCATCCAAAAGTTCACTGCCACACTCAGGGCAGTGTGTCGGACGGGTGAGAGGAATGGCATTTTCGGGACGTTCACGGTGCAGTACCTTAATGATTTTCGGAATGACATCACCACTGCGCAAAATAATTACTTTATCGTGAATACGGATATCTTTACGTTCAATTTCATCAAAATTATGCAGTGTCGCACGTTCTACCGTTACTCCGTCAATATTGGTCGGCTCTACAATGGCAACGGGAGTAATTACTCCGGTACGTCCCACCTGAAGTACAATATTCCTGACAGTAGTGATTTTTTCTACCGCAGGAAATTTATAGGCTACCGCCCATCGCGGATTTTTCACGGTATACCCCAACATTTCCTGCGCAGCAATCTCATTGACCTTCACGACCATACCATCGAGCATCATTTCAAAGTCTTCGCGTGATACTTTCATTTTCTGGTAAAAAGCTTCGACCGCTTCCGCCGTTTGACAGGTCAATCGCATGGGAGCTTCTTTAAACCCTTGCGCATAAATAAAGTCCATACGCGCATCCAGATATGGTATATCCAGGTGGTTCTCACCTATGCCGTATGGCAGAAAAACCAGATTACGCTGTGCCGTAATTTTAGCATCAAGCTGTCGTAGAGAACCCGCTGCCGCATTTCTGGCATTGGCAAACAGCGCTTCCTTGCGTGCCGAACGCTGCGCATTGATACGTTCAAACTCCTCTTTAAAAATCACAACCTCGCCTCGAATCTCAATGAGTTCGTTATAGGCAATTTTTAAAGGTATGGAGCGAATGGTTCTGGCATTTTGCGTCACCTCTTCACCAATAGTGCCGTCTCCACGGGTAATCGCCTGCTTTAAGCTGCCTCCCTCGTAAATTAGATTCAAACTGGCACCGTCATACTTTGGCTCACAGTAAAAGTCAACATGATGCACATGTTTATGTACCCGCGCAATCCATTTTTTCAAATCGTCGTAATCAAATAGATCTTCCAGACTCCACATACGGCTTTTATGGGGCGCTTTGCTGAATGCACCTAGCGGAACGTCACCGACGCGCTGCGTCGGTGAATCACTCGCAATCATATCAGGATGTGCCGCTTCAAAATCACGTACTTGATGATAGAGCGTATCATACACGTCATCGGTCGTCATGGGATCATCCAGTACATAGTAGTGGTACGCATAAATATTGAGCTGTTCAACAGCTTTGAGGTACTCTTGTTTAGTCATAGTGCTATTGTATCTTGCACAAGATTAAAACGTTGTTTTATCAATAATGGCGTGGCTTTTTTCCTCTTCATTGATACGATATTTGGTATAAGTCAACTCCGACATGTAGTTACTGTAGTTGTTGAGCTGTACTTTTTGATATTCCACAACGGTGATATCGTTAAATGTAAACATGTAACTCGGTTCACCCGAAAAGTCAATCTGACTCTTCATGACAAGAAAAATCTTTCTGCCGTGCGCTGTTTTCAGTGAGATTTTGGAGTAAGGACTCCCCGTTTCATCACAACAGAGATTAAAATGTTCAATAAATTCATTGCTGTCTTTCATCACATCATCGATCGACATTTTCTCGTTAAGCAAATCATGAAGCGGCTTTTCGTTACGCAAGAGCGTCTGCAGTTCGTCATAATTAAAAAGTTTGCGAAACGCATCGTTCATAAACTCAATGGTATCTTTTTGAAATACCACCACCGGATTGGGAGAGACATTAATGAGCTCTTCTAAAAGTTTGGCATTGGCATGATTCACTTTTTGTACCAGCTCCATTTTTCGGTACTCTTCCGCCAACATTCGCTCATGAATCGCTTTGGCAACATTATGCAAAGTATCAATAAGTTTGGTCAAATCCATCGGTTTTAAAATGTAGTAATTAATGCCAATTTCAATAGCATCAACCAGATAGGTGGTGTCCGAATACGCGGAGACAACGACAATAGGAACCTCTTTATTGATTTTTTTAATGGCCTTACTCATCTCCAAACCGTTAAGACGCGGCATCTCAAGATCGGTAATCACCAAATCATAATAGTGATTTTCAAATCGCTCCAATGCTTCCTGACCGTCAAGCGCCGTATCGACCCTGTTAAAAATACGCTCCAATATGACCTGAGTTTCCTGCTGAAGGACAACATCATCTTCAACATACAATAACGACAAATTTTTAGCATAATCAACGAGTGAATGAAACTGTTCCAAAGGCCTACCCTGTTTTTATTTTGAATATTATAACACAACTATAGGGAGACTATCGTTGCACCAAATCCACCTAAATGTTGCGGTGCATCACCAAAATCTTTAACACTGGGATGCTCACTTAAAAAATTTTTCACGGCGAACGAAAGTTTTCCCGTACCAATACCGTGATAGACAATCACCTCATCCCAGCCTTGAATCAGGGCATCGGAAAGAAAGACATCCAGCTTTTCAAGAGCTTCCTGGGAGCGCAGTCCATGCAGATCCAACTTGAGACCCGAACGTTTAGGAGTTTCGTTTTTTACATCGACTCTAGGGTGGTGTTTCAGTGATGCCGCAGGTTTAAGATCACTCAGTTTTACGCGTAAACGCATGCCTTCGGTTGCAATCATCGCCTCCTTGGCTTTTAGTGAGATGATCTCACCCCGTTGCTTACGGTAAGCGACACTCTGACCGACATGAAATACATGTAACGCAGCTTTTGGCTCGGGCTTTGCAGGCAAAGTGGCTTTGGCACGATTCATCTGACGGTGTATGGCAGCACTGTCATGAAGTTTCGCCGCCTCTTTTGCCGCATCAATAGCAGCATTGTAACGTTGCTGCAACAGATGACGTTCTCGAGACAATTCGGCATCATATTGTGCCTGATGTTCTTTGAGAACCCTCTCTTTTTGCGTCAACCGCTCCATGCGCATATCCAATTCAGCATGTTTTTTCTTTAAGGAACGCTCCAGTTCCGATCCGCGTTCAATCAATTGATTGAGTTTTTCATGGTTTTCACCGTACAGTGTTCTCGCACGGGTCACAATACCTTGGGAAATGCCGTAACGCGCCGCCGTCTCAAAAGCATAACTTTTGCCAATAATACCCTGTAAAAATTCATAAGTAGGCTGGCGTCGCTCTTCATCATAAAGAGCCGCCATAAGTGCAACATCATCCCGATCTGCCATGAGTGATGCCAGTCGTTTGTGATGCGTGGTCACAATAATTTTATGTCCCCGGGCAATCAGATCATCCAACAATACTTTAAACAGTGCCGCAGCTTCATCACTATCGGTTCCCAACTCAATCTCATCGACCCCGATCAGGGCACTTTTATAGTTGAAAAGTTTAGAAAAGTGAAGCATTCGTCCGGCAAATGTCGAGATGTCGTTGCGAACATTTTGCGGATCGTCAATAATGGCATCCAGCCGTTTAAAGGTACCGATATGGGAGTGATGCCTGTCAATACTCATAGGAATCAGATATTTTGCCATCAGTGCCGCACTGAGTATGGATTTGAGCAGCATGGTTTTACCGCCGGCATTCACCCCTGTTATCATTAATACATTAGCGCTAAAATCAACATCGACACACTTGGGATTTTGCAGTGCCGGATGCTTAAATCCACGTAAGATGATGGTACTGTTTTTACTTGATTGAAGGATCTCCAAACATGCTGATATCGCAAAATGTACCCGTGCCTGATAATGGTCAAAACGGGAAAACTCTTTATCAATAAAGCCAATGAACGGACATATCTCTTGAAGATGCTGAGAGAATTTTTTAGCAT
Source organism: Sulfurimonas sp. (assembly GCA_003978475.1). Lineage (GTDB taxonomy): Bacteria > Campylobacterota > Campylobacteria > Campylobacterales > Sulfurimonadaceae > QNZR01. Next base: position 637 of record QNZR01000033.1, on the reverse strand, counting down.
ACCGATAAAAAATTGCCTCTTTTTCCTGTCTTAAGGAGCGAATTTTCTCTTTATTTTTGGTAATGGCATCGGGAAGTACATAAAAAAATCCGGCTCCGGTTCTTCCAATAACGGCACCTTTGAGGATATGGTTAAAGCCGCCTCGCACCAACAAACACTCTTCATCATTCACATAGTGAATCTGGGTATCAACCAGATATGACGAAAGCTTTGACGAGAAGAGCAGCCGCTTCAAAGACGCCGACATCTCCTCTTTATGGGTTTTTATCCGTTGTGACAACATGGCAAGCGCTTCATCTAAACACTCGTCAAAGAGCCCGTTATGAGTAAAATAACGTTCGATCTCTTCGATGCTATCAGGAATAACAATACGGTGCATCCACTCGGCAATGATTCCTTCCTTTGCCGTATGCTTCATGTAACGAAAATAACGCACCAGTTTGACAATCTCAAAAATTTGATCAAAAGAGAGCACCCCTTTTTTATGGAGGTGGGTTACCATAGTATGAAACGGCATGATTTTTGGCGGTGCTTTAAAACTCAGGCGCTCCAAAGCTTCAATATAACGGTAGTGCCGCTCCTGATCCCCTTCTAAAAAAAGTGGCTGCTCACGAGAGAAAAACGATTGCAGCTGTGC
>QNZR01000228.1 GCA_003978475.1 Sulfurimonas sp. | reverse complement strand
AGCGTCAACTTAACAATGACTTTTACGACAATTTCAAGATTATTGAAGAGATCTCGCTAAGTTATACGTATTTGGGTTTTAATTTGCGCCGTCCGAAATTCCAGGATCCGCGAGTACGTCAAGCGCTCTCTTTGGGAGTAAACCGCCAGGAGTTGGTCGATATTTTATTTTTAGGACATGCGGCAATCTGTCGGGGTCCTTTTTTACCGGGTGGCCCGTCATTTAATCGTGATGTACCGCTACCCGAGTTTAATCCAAAACGAGCCAAAGCCCTCTTGCAGGAGGCAGGATACGATGACAAAAACCCTTTGCGTTTTGAAATTGCTACGTCCAATTCCAACTCGATTCGACCGTATGCGGCTGAAATCATTCAGCATCAACTTAAAAAGATCGGTGTTGAGGTAACCCTTCGGGTCATGGAGTGGCAGGCTTTTTTAAATATGGTCGTGTTCCCTCGTGAGTTTGATGCGACCCTTTTAGGCTGGTCCCTCTCCCTTTCACCGGATCCGTATCTGTTGTGGCATTCCGACAATGACAAGGCAGGAGGATTTAATTTCATCGGCTATCATAATCCCGAGGTCGATGCCTTGATTGATACCATGCAGAGAATTGTCGATCGAGAGGAACTTGCGCGGGTGCAGCGGGAGATTTTTGCCAAGATTGTGGAGGACAATCCCTACTTGTTCCTGTTTATTCCCAACAGTATTACCGCGGTAAATAAAAATATTAAGAATGTCGAACCGACGCTTAGCGGGATTTGGCATAACATGATTGATTGGAAAAAAGAGTGATTATTTTATTTGATTTAGACGGTACCCTGATAGACTCAACCGAAGCCATACTCGAAAGCTTTCATCACTCGTTTGTCATACATCGCCACCAAAGTCCCCCTGATGACGCTATTACACGCCTTATTGGTCATCCACTGGATGAGATGTACCGTGAACTCGGTGTTGATGACGCAGAGGTCTGGGATTTTGTTAGCACCTATAAAACGCACTACCGCCATATTTTTAAAGAGAAGACGGTATTGTTACACAATGCGGTTGCGGCGGTACACTTGGCCCATCGGCATGCACGGCTGGGAGTGGTAACCACAAAAACGGGACGTTATTCTCGTGAACTTTTAGAACATTTTCAAATCATGCACTATTTTGAACTGCTTATCGGTCGTGAGGATGTTGTGCATCCCAAACCGCATGCCGAACCGATTGAGAAGGCGGTGGCGTATTTTACATGTCGTAAGGATCGCTGCTGGATGATTGGTGATACCCGACTCGATTTGGAAGCAGCCAGGAATGCCAACGTCCATGGCGTCGGTGTTTTAAGCGGATACGATAATAAAAAGCAATTATTAACATATTTCGATGTTATAAAAAACGATGCGCTAGAGGCCGTAAAATATATTGTAAAAAAGTGATATTTTGACGCACTTTTTTGACCTTTTTTAGATATAAATATGAGTCAAGCTACATTTAAGAGCAAGTTTCATAGAATACTAGGACATTTAGAGTTAAAAAAGAGGTAACTTTTTTCATACTCTACAAGTAACTTTGAAAGATGAGGGAGAACCCATGCTTGAAATCAGATGGCACAGCCGTGCCGGGCAAGGCGCCGTAACCGGAGCGAAAGGTCTGGCTTCTGTTGTAGCTGAAACGGGAAAAGAGGTGCAAGCCTTTGCATTCTACGGCTCTGCAAAACGCGGCGCGTCGATGACAGCGTACAATCGAGTGGACGACAAACCCATATTGAACCATGAAAAATATATGAAGCCGGATTACGTCTTCATTCTCGACCCCGCCTTGGCGTTTACGGATGATTTTACGGCAAATAGCAAGGAGAGCACAAAGTATATTATTACCACACACCTAAGCAAAGAGGAGCTTATGGCACAAATTCCCGAGATTCAGGGAATGGAAGATCGTGTTTATGTACTGGACTGTTTTGCGATCGCACTCGATACTATCGGCAGGGCGATTCCCAATACACCGATGCTGGGTGCCTTTATTAAAGTTAGCGGTATGTTTGAAGTAGCTGAATTTCAAGAGTCGATGAAATCGGTATTGGGAAAACTTTCACAAAAAATAATTGATGCGAATATGGTGGCAATCGAACGCGCCTACAACGAAGTAAACTAAAGGGCCTGTAATGAGTAAAAGTATTAAAGATATGGGATGGGACGAGCTGGTTCAAGGAGCAGCTCTTTTTTCGTTTGAAGGCGATGTGGATTATGAGATGTCTCAGGTACAGCCTGAAGACAGAAATTATGCAGAAACCAACTCACGCAATGCTTATGTTGGTGACTGGCGGGTTGAAAAACCGGTATTTAACAAAGACTTCTGTATTGACTGCCAGTTTTGTTGGATATTTTGTCCTGATACCTCAATTATTGCACGCGATAAAAAGATGATCGGTGTCGATATGGATCACTGTAAAGGGTGCGGTATCTGTGTTGAAGTATGTCCGACCAATCCAAAATCACTACTGATGTTTAATGAAAATACCGACAATGAAGAAGCCCTGACACAGTGGCCTGAAAAAAGCGAAGAGAAGGGTGAATAATGAATAGCAAAATAATGGATATAAAAAAAATTGAGGTATGGGATGGCAATATGGCGGCATCTCAGGCGTTTAGACAGGCTGATATTGATGTCGTTGCCGCTTACCCGATTACTCCGTCAACTCCGGTTGTTGAGAATTATGCCACCTTTGAAGCCAACGGATACATTGACGGCGAATTTGTGATGGTTGAGTCAGAACATGCGGCCATGTCGGCATGTGTCGGTGCGGCAGCAGCGGGCGGACGTGTGGCAACAGCCACTTCATCACAGGGATTTGCCTTGATGGTAGAGGTATTGTATCAGGCGGCGGGAATGCGCCTTCCCATCGTGTTGGCACAGGTTAACCGTGCGTTGGCGGCACCATTGAACGTTAACGGGGATCACTCCGATATGTATCTTGGACGCGACAGCGGCTGGATTAACGTTTCGACATTTTCACCGCAGGAGGTCTACGACTTGACCTTGTGTGCCTTTAAAATTGCCGAGCATCTGGATGTGCGTCTTCCGGTCAATATTAATCAAGATGGGTTTATGTCATCACATACGGCACAAAATATTCGTACGCTTGATGATAAAACGGCATGCGATTTTGTCGGACCTTACAAGGCTGTCAATGCGATGTTGGATTTTTCCAAGCCCGTAACACATGGGGTACAGACCGAAGAAGACTGGCATTTTGAGCATAAAGCCAAGCAGCATAATGCGATAATGCGTTCCGTGAAAGTTATTGATGCGGTTTTTGCCGAGTTTAAAGCATTGACCGGTCGTGAATACAAACGGGTTGAATCTTACGGTATGGAAGATGCCGAAATCGCTATTGTCGCATTTGGTACAACCTATGAGACGGCTAAAATTGTTGTAGACAACTTAAAAAAAGAGGGCATTAACGCCGGCATTATCGCTCCGAGAATTTTTCGACCGTTCCCGCTGGAAGAGCTTGCGGCACAACTGCAAAATGTCAAAGCGGTTGCCTGCCTGGATCGCAGTGCTCCGGGTGGTACGGTAGGTGCGCTCTATAACGAAATTGCAGGAGCGCTGTTTAACTCTCCGGCGCGTCCGGTCTTAAGTAATGTGATTTATGGTCTCGGCGGTCGTGATATGACGGTGAGTGTCTTAACAGGAATTTACAAAGATTTGGTGAAAGAAGCTGCGACGGGTAAACTTAACGGAACCATTCAGCGATTTGTTGGCGTTAGAGGCCCTGAATTAAATTACTATAATGCATAAGGAATAGAAAATGAGTGGAAACAAAGTAATTAAAAATTTAAAATCATTTTCAACTGCAGCAGAACGTTTTGAAGGGTCACATGTTTTATGTCCCGGATGTGCTCACTCGATCATTGTTCGCGAGATTTTAAATGCAACAAATGACAATTTGGTTGTTTCGGCATCAACGGGATGTCTGGAAGTCTGTACGGCAATTTACCCGCATACGTCATGGGATTGCTCATGGATTCATATTGGATTTGAGAACAGTTCTACTGCGGTAGCGGGTGCCGAAGCTATGAACAAAGCGCTACGTAAAAAAGGGCGCATCGGTGCAGATGTTCCGGAGCCGAAGTTCGTAGCATTCGGTGGTGACGGTGCCACGTATGATATTGGTTTTCAATGGCTTTCAGGCTGTTTTGAGCGGGGTCACGACATGATGTATGTCTGTCTTGACAATGAAGTGTATGCCAATACCGGCGGACAGCGCTCCAGTGCCACACCTATTGGTGCGAGTGCTACAACAAGTCCGGCAGGGAGTACCAGCTACGGCGAAAAGCAGAATAAGAAAGATATTATTCAGATTATGGCGGCTCACGGTTCCCCATATGTCGCACAGGTCGCTCCGAACAAGTGGAAAGATATGATCAAAAAAATCCACCGGGGGTTTGATACCAAAGGGCCGGTCTATATTAACGCAATGAGTGCCTGTACGACCGAATGGAAATTTGCACCACATGAGACTATTGAAGTATCAGATCTGGCAACGGACTCTTTGGTATTTCCATTGTATGAAATTATTGACGGCACGGAACTGAATATTACCTATCGTCCGAAAAACATTGTACCGGTACGTGATTATCTTGGGGCACAGCCTCGATTTAAACACCTCTTTAAACCGGAGTATGAGTACCTCATTAAAGAGTGGCAGGAGCGTGTCGATGCCTATTGGGAATACTTGCAGCGTCGCGAAGAAGCACGAGTATAACTACTCTGCTCTCTAGCGCTTTCCTCTAAAACTGACATCAAATTTTTGAGTGTTGTTCGCGGCAACATTCAATGTAAAACTTACTAAATTTCCTTGTTTAATGCTGTAGGGCATGGTGGTATCAATACTGTTTTTTTTCTGATTTTGAAACGGAACCAGTAATTCAATTGTTTTATTATGGTCACTGCTGTTGGTGATGCTGTAGCGCAGGGTTGCCTGAAAATAGCGTTTGTCATCATCTCGCTGAAGTGTGGTCTCTTTAACTTTAACATCAAAATTATCACCCAGTCTCAAATCAACAGGTTGCTGTTTAGCCAGAGGCGGCATGCTGCTCTCTCCTAAGAGAATATGTTGTCTGCTGGAAGCGGCATAGGTACGCACCACACCTTTGGGAAGCGGTACATTTAAGCCGTCAATATGGACATACTGGTTAACGCTATGCTCCTGCTCACCATGAAAGTAGGAAGGATTGGAGAGGGTGACATCGTAACGGCGACTGACATGTAGATTTTGTAGATCCATAAATTTAATTTGCGTTTTTTCATTGTTGGCCAATGTGACCGTAAACGGAATGCTGTAGAAATGGTAGCCTTCATGTGCGACATGTGTGACTGCTGTTTCGGCGGTTGTTCTGTTAAGCATCGCTGCTTTGTAGCGGGGTTGGGTCTGCGTGATGCGGTTAATATTGCCGGCAAGCACATGCAGACGCGTCTGTTTAAATGCTTTTCCCGAACGGTTATCAATAGTGATCCAGCCGCTAAGATTGGCATCGTTGTTGCCTAAATTAAGAATATAGTCACTTTTCCAGCTAATATTGCCAATGAGATAATCAAGGCTCATGGTGGCATCGTGTGTTTGATCTGTTCGAATATTCCATACCAAAGAGGGTTTGGTGATAAGCTCATCGGGGATACTGCTAAAAAGAATCTGAGCACTAGGAACACTCATAATCTTGCGTTGGGGAGTGGTGACCATACAGGTATCACCCTCATGAGAGAGCAGTGTGACTTTCAGGGTCTCGTACGTATCGGGGTGCTGCAATATTTTTGCCTGTACCTCTTTGCCGATATGAGCTTCGAGCAGCTTGGAACGGGTCAGTTTATCGTAGCGGAACTGTTGGGAATTGAGAGTTATTCCTGAAGGAAGCAGTACATTGACCGAATCTGTCTCAATGGTATTGGCGACGCCCTCGTAAACAATCTGTTGGTCCTCTGAATTTACATGTAAATGGCGCTTTTCATGAACGAGTGCGACAGCACCATGATAGACAACAAGAGAACTCTCCAGCAGATCTTTGCTGAGTGTGGCACCAAAAGTAGTCGTTGCCAATAAAAAAGATGAGATGAGGCTTAAAGAAACGGTTTTCATTTTAACTCCTTGAGAGATATGCTACACTATCAATAAAAATAGAGGGTAACCATGCCATTACTAGACAGTTTTACCGTAGATCATACCATTATGCCTGCGCCGGCGGTGCGTCGTGCCAAAGGGATGAAAACACCTTGCGGCGATGCCATTACCGTATTTGATCTGCGTTTTTGCAAGCCCAATGAAGCGATGATGGACGAAAAAGCCATTCATACGCTTGAGCACCTGTTTGCCGGATTTATGCGAGAGCATCTTAATTCGGATCAGACCGAGATTATTGATATTTCTCCGATGGGATGTCGGACGGGATTTTATATGAGTGTGATTGGTGCGCCGGATGAAGAGGAGGTGGTACGTGCCTGGGAAGCGTCCATGAAAGATGTGCTCGAGGTTCCTTCTGAAGAAGATATTCCCGAACTCAATGTGTACCAGTGCGGCAGTTACAAAATGCACTCTTTAGAGGGGGCAAAAGCTGTTGCGCAAATAGTATTGCGTCGCGATATTGACATTATGGACAATGAGGCATTAAAACTTGATATGTCATTAGTAGGAGCTTAAATGTTTATTTTGCTGCCAATGGATTCAGATGATACACAAGCGGGAAAACTCGTTCCGCTTAATGATGTAAAACAGTGGGCACTTATTGAGTTTGATGCGGGTGAAATTATTGAAATACGCTTTTTTGATACCCGTGAAGCCATTGAGGAGCCCGTAGAAATTGTTATTGTCGCAAGCGATAATGAGTATGTCTGGCCATTTATTGAAAACCAGATAATTGTACTTGTAGCCCATACCCAGCGTTCTATTGATGATATTATGGAATCTTTTCTTTTCAAAGAACTGCACGAATTAGCGTATTGAGATGCAGCAGTTTTTAGAGCTTTTTAATCCCTACCCCGGGAATCAGTTTTTACTTGTAACAACGCATTGTGACACAATAGCAACGGCACTTTCCGATATTTTAAGCAAGGTTGACGGAACGCTGAGTTTGCACTGTTTTCCCGGAACACACAATGCGGTCAAAGCCGACAATATTGAGCGTCATGATGTTGCCGATTTTCAATCATTGCCGCGAGCGCTTCCTCGAAGCAATGATATGGTCATTCTTCAAGATGTCTATCATTTACACGAAACTCCTGAGCGTATCATGAAACAGATGTATGCCACTCTGGCCAATACGGGTGATATTGTCATTATGCAACGTCGCGAAACCATGAATATTGAAACCATGCTGGCAATGCTGGAAGCTTTTGAATTTCGTGCCGGCAGCACCATTGACTGTCACCCCGATTACGACTTGGTTATGGGAAAAAAGATGCATATGTGGGGTAATGGGCTGTAAATATTCCGGAGATCAATGCATGAAATTAAAAATATATCAAATAGATGCTTTTGCCAAGAATGTTTTTGAAGGCAATCCTGCTGCTGTTATACCGTTAGAGCAATGGATAGATGATGCTTTAATGCAAAAAATTGCAGAGGAAAACAATCTTTCCGAAACTGCCTTTTTTGTCAAAAATCAGGATAATTACCATATCCGGTGGTTTACTCCTGGAGGAGAAGTGGCGATGTGCGGGCATGCAACCCTTGCAAGTGCCTATGTACTATTTGAAATATTAGAGATAGAGCAAAAAGAGATACTGTTTGATTCAAAAAGTGGATGGTTGCGCGTTAGAAGAGACGGGAAAAAGTTTGCTATGAACTTTCCGGTTCAAAAGATCACACCTTGCAAACCACCCCAAAAGATTTTGGAGGCATTTGAGCAATTGCCGATTGCATGTTATCGATCTATGGATTATCTTGTTGTGTTTGATGATGAACTACATGTAAAAAAAAGCATACCAAACTTGGAAGCACTGAAAACCCTTGATGCCAGAGGTGTTATTATTACCTCACTCTCAAAAGAGTACGATTTTGTCACTCGTTTTTTTGCACCCAAATATGGCATAGACGAAGATTTTGTTACCGGTTCCGCGTTTACGCAACTGGTACCGTATTATGTCAATATTCTTAAAAAACAAGCATTTCATGCCAAACAGGTCTCTCCTAGAAGTGCAGAGGTGTTTTGCAAGATTGATGGTGATAGTGTTGACATATCCGGGTATGGAGTGCAATATTTACAAGGGGAG
>QNZR01000183.1 GCA_003978475.1 Sulfurimonas sp. | reverse complement strand
GGTCATTCGTATTAACGAAGAGAAGGTTCGTGCCCTGTCACTTGAGAGTACCCTGGTCACCGCCGCACTGCAAAATCTTAGTTCCATTTTTCCTATCGGAACTATAAAAGAGCAGGGGGAGCACCTGTACATTAGTACTTATAACGGTGAAAAAGAGAAAGGAACGCTTGAAGAAACGCTCATTACAGTGGGAAATCAACGTGTACGTCTGGGTGATATTGCCGAGGTCTCATTTGAGTTAAGTGATGAAACGGAACTCTCTCACTACAACGGGCTGCAGAATATTTCACTCAACATCAATAAGGCCAAAACGGGTAACTCCATTGCACTGGTAAAAGAGATCCGTGCGGTGATGAAGCAGTATGAAAAAAAATATCCGCATATTAAGTTTGAGATCTATACCGATACTTCGGTCTGGATTAAAAATCGTCTCAATACCGTCTTTGCCAACATTCTTTTTGGGTTAATGCTGGTTTTTCTCGCCATGCTTATTTTTGTCAATCGCGGTATTGCCATGGTTGTTGCCATGGGTATTCCGATGAGCTTTATGATCGGGCTTATTGCGACCAATTATATTGGCTACAGTCTGAACATGCTGTCGCTGCTGGGGGCATTGATTGCATTGGGGATGCTGGTTGATGAAGCGATTGTGGTAGCCGAAAATATCTATCGGCATCTTGAAGAGGGAAAAAGTCGCCGCGAAGCTACCGTTGTTGGCTCTTTGGAGATGTTTCCCGCGGTTCTTACGGCGACGATGACGACGGTTTTTGCCTTTTTGCCGCTGCTGCTGATTACCGGTGAGATGGGAACATTTATTAAAATTTTACCCATCATGATCTCCATTTTGCTCATTAGCTCGCTTTTTGAAGCGTTCTACTTTTTGCCGCTTCACTCCTATCAGTTACTTCGTGTCCGTAAAGAGACGCATATGACCCACAGTATCTGGCAGCATCTATGGCGTTGGTACGACACGATCTTGCACACCGTGTTCAAGCGGCGTATGCTCTCCTTGTTTCTGATGGCAACGCTGATTTTAGCAGCGACGGTACTGTTGGCAAAACAGAGCAAGTTCCAGCTTTTTCCGGATTTTGACGTCACACAGGTCTATGTGAGCGGCAAAGTCAACATTAACAATGACCTGCACGATACCGAAGCCATTGTTACCAAAATTGAGACAATATTATTGGAGAAACTTGATCAAGAAGATGTCTCATCGGTGACGTCAGTCATTGGTATGCGTATGGATGCCAAAAACAGGGCTGAACTCAACGCCAATTTATTTCAGGTGTTTATTGATCTGCATGAGCGGGCACCGGATAACTTTTTCAATAAATACATTAACCCCATTCTTTCGGTGGAGTATGATGCTGAGGTGCTAAAGCGTCATACAACAGCCATCGAGATCAGTGAGCATGTCAGGGAGTGGCTGGAGCCGCTTAAAGTACTCCAGGAAGGAGGCAAGCCGCTGTTTGAGGAGCTTAGTGTTACAACTGCCGGTACCGGGGTGGTAGCACATGATGTTGAAATTGCTTTAAGCGGTAAGAATGATGCCGCACTTTTGGGTGGTTTGAAGCAGCTCAAACAGGCGTTGGGTCGCATTGAAGGCGTGCATGATATCTCTGACGATGCCGACATTGGTGAAAAAGAGCTCAAACTCCGGGTGAATGCGTACGGTCAACAACTGGGTTTTAACGAGCAGGTGCTTAATGCACAGCTGCGTGCTTATTACCTCAAAGGCGAGTATGGCAAAATGTTTAATGACGAAGGACTGGTGCGTATTAAAATTGAGGGCAAGCGAAAAGATACGCTGGACTCCATCTATAACTTTGAGGTACAGGTTCCCGGAACAACACAGCTGGTTGCTCTACGTGATGTAAGTGATTTTATTTTTGAAACGTCATTTGTCAAAATTACCAAGGAAAACAGCAAACGGATCCGCTCGGTATTTGCCTCGCTCGATAAAAAAAGAACGACCTCAGAAGAGCTCATGCAGCAGTTGGCGCCGACATTGAAAAAACTCAAAGCCGAGGGTTACCACATTGATGTCAAAGGAGAGCAGGAAGAAAATGCCAAAACCCAACGTGAGATGGGACAGGCGGCAATTGCCGCCATCATTTTAATTTTGATGACGCTGGTATGGCTTTTTGACTCTTTGAAGCTCTCTCTTATTGTTTTGAGTACCATTCCTCTGGTATTGCTGGGCGTTCTGGCGGGGCACTTTATGATGGGGCTAAATATGACCATGCCCGGACTTCTTGGGGTAGTCGGATTAATGGGTGTGGTGGTCAATGATGGACTTATTATGGTCAGTTTCATTAAAAAAGCGACTACTTCAGAGGAGCTGATGCAGTTGGCACGTACCCGGTTACGACCCATTTTGCTTACGTCAATTACCACCGTTCTGGGGCTTTCAACACTCATTTTCTTTGCTTCGGGTCAAGCCATGATTTTGCAGCCTATGGCTGTTTCGTTAGGGTTTGGTATTATCTGGGCGACGGTATTGAACCTGGTGTTTGTGCCGTTGCTATACGCGGTAGTATTTCGAAAGAGGCTCATAGACAATCAATAAAACAGTTGGCATCAAAGGTTGCGGGTTATTCTCAGATAGTTTGCGCATCAATGGGAAAACTTGCTTTTTCTGATGCTATAAAATGTAATTTAACATAGTTTTAAGTTGTAAATGTAGATAATAATCAAAAAAAAGGGGTTACCATGGCAAAACTTTCAGATATTGAGGGCATTGGGGCAACGTATGAGACAAAGCTTAAAGAGGTTGGAGTGACGACACTGGAGAAGCTTCTAGAAGCCGGTGCGAAACCTTCGGGTCGTGCCAATCTGGCAAAAGAGTCGGGTATTAGTCCCAAACTAATTTTAACCTGGGTCAATAAGGCGGATTTGGCGCGCGTTAAAGGTATTAGTTCGCAATATGCCGATTTATTGGAGTTTGCCAATGTAAACACCATTCCACAATTAGCTACACGAAATGCGGCTAATCTTACGGCAAAAATGGAAGTAGTCAATGCCGAGCGTAAACTGGTTCGCAAGGTTCCGGTTCTCTCTCAGGTTGAAGGTTGGATTGCTCAGGCCAAAGCGTTGCCGCGTATTCTGACATATTAAACAACAGATATTTTACATGTAGATTCCTAAGGGATTCTACTTCCGCATCGGGTTTTCTTACTTTCAATAAGTCCTTTTTTATGATATTATCTTACCATAATGCTTTGATGAAGTGAGTTGATAATGGTGAAAGATTTAGTAGTGTACCCCGATAGCCGTATTGATTTGGTATCTGCCGATGTACGGTATTTTGATGATGCTCTGGTGATGCTCATTGACGATATGAAAGATACCGTTGAGGCACATAATGCCGATGGATTGGCTGCCATTCAGGTGGCATATCCACTTTCCGTTGTGGTAGTCAAGGATGATGCAGGAAATTTTTTGGAGTTTATTAATCCGCGTATTATTAAAAAGCAGGGCAGTGTCGCCTCGTTGGAGCGTACCCTCTATCTCGGAGACGTAGAGCGCACCATTGAACGGTACGAGCGTATTTCGTTAATTTATCAGGATCGTCACGGTGTTCAGCAGTCGCTTCAGGCGGAGGGTGCTTTGTCGTTACGGATTCAGCGAAAATTCGATTATGTTTTCGGTGGCAGTTTTGTGACGAAAATGAGTGCTGATGCACGCAAAGGTTTAGAAAAAGAGTTGGCGCATTCGGGCATTGTCGGTACGTTTGACTCAGATGGTCCGGTATCAGGGCGCGAGTACTTTAAAAGCATGATGACCAAACTGTTAGTATTGGAGTTTTTAACGCTTTTTACACCACTGTTTGAGTTTGAAACAGACACCAGAGCCATGTTCTACACATTTGATGTATATGCAAGTGTTATTTTAATATTGCTTAATATAGGATACTTCGCCTATGCCAAATATGAAGCTTCCCGGGTTATTTCATGTACCGGTTGTCAAGTCGTCAGCTTTATGAGTGTGAGTCTAAAGTACTTTCTTATGACGGCACTGCTATTTGGTGCGAGTTATTATCTGGTTCAACCTTAAAAATATCCTAATGGCGAGACCCTGAACGATAGGACACAAGAGAGGAAATATGATTTTGAAACCCATTAATGATTTTATGCAGATGCTGCAAAATGGAGAGTATGCCCAGGCTCATGAAGTTCTAGAAGATGACTGGAAAGTACTTCGCAGCGAGGGAAAAAAGGATGAAAGCAATATTTTAAAAGGCTTCATTAATGCGGCGACGGCGTTTGAGTTGAAGCGTCGTGGGCGCCATAGTGCATGGCGTGTCTGGCAGACGTACCTGAAATATCGCCCGTTGATCGATGCCGTTGAGACGTTACATGTAAAACAATACATGGAGTGCGCAACTTATATTGATGCTAAATATGAAGAGGTTTTCAGAGCATCAGAACCCGATGGGAAGTTGGCAGAGTCGGATCAATCATCAGTGCGGTTGAATACACACCGCTTTCGACACAGTTCGATGAAATGACGGTAACAGAGTGGGGTGTTTGAGCACTCTCATTTTTTGAAATAATATGCGAGTAAGTATTATTTTCAATCGTATAATTGCGCTCATACGATGCCGAAGTGGTCAGTGCCTCATTTTCAAGTTTAACAAACTCTGCATGATTGGCTCTATTTTTAGGATCTTTAATGCCGACTTTAAACGTTGTGCCATCGGGTTTTTTACCATGGGCATAAATATCCCCGCCAAAATTCATCAGTGCTGCTGTAATTTTGTTTTTTTTGACAATAGTGACAGCACGATCAACTGCGTACTCTTTTACAAAACCGCCTAAATCTATTTTGGTGTAAGGATTGTCAAAAATAATTTTCTCTTTTTTAATAACGAAATGCTCACACCCAACAAATGGGAGTAGTTTTGCTTTCTTTGTTTCAAGTTCTGTTTGATGTTTCAGTGTTGTGTAGAGATCTTTGATGGTGGCGACTGTAATGTCAAAAATGCCATTAGTAACATTGTAGTACTGCTTGGCACGTTGCAAAATACGTTTTGTTTCGGAATCAAGCCGGTTTACTTCGCGACTGTTTATTTTATGGAGCAGGGAAGCAGAATCGTAATAGCTGTATTTTTTCTCTAATCGTTTACTCTCTTGAACAATAGCTTGCGCCACAGAGTCTGCTTTGCTTTTGGAATTCTCAAAGACAATAAGCTCACAGGGTGTGCTCATTGTCTCAAATGTGTAGATGAATTGCCGCATTGCTTACCTAAAAGTTATATTTCAGACCTACAGTATAGTACAGGGCATCAAAATGTTTACTTTGCTCATAGTACGATACCCCGGTGTTGACGCTCCAGTCATCATTTACCCGGTAGCGGGCACTGAGTTTGTAAGCGAGTGCGTCAAAATCACTCATACGTCGGTCACTGCTGGCATACGTTTCATCGGTAAAATAGTCCTGTCGTTCATTGTAAAAATCGGCTTCACTCTGTATGTAGTAGCGTAGTCCTGCGCCAAATATCCAATCATCACCGTACTCATAGTAGAGTTCGGTATTGAGGGTATGTGAGGCAATGCCCCAGTCGTCGTTGTAGAAACGGTACGAGGTATTGAGGCTAAGGGCATCGCTGAGTGCACCAATATATTGTAGTGTCAGACCGTAAGCGGTTCGGGTGTCGGGCTTGCTGTCTGAGACAATATCGGCGGTTCCGCTGCCGTTTTGGTTGTAATACCGTACGACATTCATATATGGATTGCTTAAATAACCGTCTTCATTAATGAAAAACACAGAGATTTTTGCCAGAGAGTGCGCATTCATAATCTGGGTAAAACCTATTTCGGCGGTGATGACATTGACATCGAGTGCCTTACTCGCGCCACTGCTTGTATCATAATCATCGTTATCGTTATCATCGTCGTCATCATCATCACGTAAGCGGTCCTTATTGGACGTGTAATCTTGAGCCAGGACACGATTGAGTTGGTAGGAGAGTCCAAATGAGAGGGTACGGTTACGGCTGCTGTCAAGATTGTAAAGGTACTCTGCAGAGAGTTCATTGGATTCATAGTCACTCTCATAAGAGCGACTGTACCCCACACTCAGTTCATCGCGCGAAGCAAAACGGGTGGTGAGTGCAATGGCACCGGCAGTTCGTGTGTCGTCATACTCAATATTGCCATAGGTGACATTTTCTACGGCAGTCGTACCGCGGGAAAATGCTGAAGCTCCACTGGAACCATCATACCATGTGGGGCTTGCTCCACTAATGCTGTCAGCGACAAAGGAGGCTTTGAGGGTATAGTCGGTACCAAAATCTTTACTGATTTCCAGCGCCGGTGACATGACGGTAGTACGCCCGCTATCTTCATCATAGTGAACATACTGCACATTTACATAATCTTCTGCCTGAGCCGTGCCAAAGGCCAATAAACTACATGTAAACAGTGAGAGTTTCGTGCCTAGTTGCATCCGCAGCCTCCACCGGCAACACCGCCACCGCCTTTTGTTGCCTCTTTTGAGAAATAGACATGAGCATCAAATTTACTCATTAAGGTATTACCTGCTGTATTTTTCATGGTATCTCGTGAGAGACGTTCTTTCTCCCACGGTTTGACATCGGTAATACCACTGCAACCGCTTATGAGCAGTGTTGCTGCTACAATCATTGCTGTAAACTTCATGCTTATTCCAATGCTTTAAGATCACGGAGTATCACGTTGTCAATATTATCTATGGCACCGTAAAGTACTTTGAGAACTTTGTGATCTTTGATGTAATACAGTGCCGGCATTCCTATAGGGTTAAAGGCTTTGACAATGGTATTTTCAGGGTCATTGATGACACGAAAATTGAGATCTCCTTTGGCTTTAAGCGCTTCTTGAAAAGCGATGCCGTCTTGAAGTTTTTTGTCAACATCAATACCGAGAATTTCATACTTTCCTGTATCCAAAGTTTTATTGATCGCAGAAATATGGGGAATCTCTTTTTTGCAGGAGTCGCACCAGGAGGCAAAAAAATCTACAATGGTAATTTTCTGAGGATCAAGCTGCAGCTTCTTTTGTATTGGCTCAGAGAGCGTGTCGTTCACAGTGTAGGCAAAGAGGGCACTGCTTAAAAGCAGTAAGGGTAGAAACAGGCGCATATGCATACGTATCCTTTCGTGTAATGACTGAGGTGTAAAAAGGTATTTTACAACACAAAAATGAAGCCCGGATGAAGATGGGTTAAACCATGATATGATATTTTATTGTATACTTCATAACACCAGGGGGTGCTTATGGGAAAACAGTATAAAGCCTTAAAAGCGGGAGATATTGCTTTTATTCAGGAGCAAAAACTTTTCTACGTGGCCAGTGTGAGTTGTGCCGAGGTCAATCTTTCTCCTAAAGGATATGACAGTATTCGGGTAGTGGACAGCAGTACCTTGCTTTTTATGGATTATGTCGGCAGTGGTAACCGAACCTACCGAGATGCGAAGAATGAGGGAAAATTTACGTTGGTCTTTAATGCATTTGAGGGAAAAGCAAAGATTTTACGGCTTTTTTGCACGGCAGAGCTCATTGGTAATGAACATGCCGATTTTCCAAAGTATGTTGAGCAGTTTCATGAAAAGGCATCATTAGTGCGGGATTTTTTTCTATTTCATATTGATGCGGTTGAGTCGAGTTGCGGTGAAGCGGTGCCGTTGATGTCGTATCAGGCAGAACGACCCGCTTTAAAAGAGTGGATGCTCAAGATGGATGCGAACAATAAGCTCGAAGCCTACAAGCAGCAACACCGAGTACCGCCCGATCACCATGCACTAGAGCAGGAAGAAACACCGTGAGACGATACGCTGTTGTCTTTCTTGCTGTCATGTCGCTCAACGCCGCAGTGTACCAGACACTAAGCCTGGAAGAAGAGGCAGTGATTGTCCATAAAGGCACCGAACGACCTTTTAGCGGCAAGTTTAACCATTTTAAAGGGAAGGGCATATTTACATGTAAACGGTGCGGTGCGCATCTGTACCGCTCTGAAGATAAATTTGATTCGCATTGCGGCTGGCCCAGTTTTGATGATGAAATTGAAGGTGCTATTAAGCGAGTTAAAGACGCTGATGGCTTCCGCACCGAGATTGTGTGTGCTACTTGCGGGGCACATCTGGGACATGTTTTCAAAGGAGAGCGTTTGACGACAAAAAATGTCCGTCACTGTGTCAACTCCATTGCTATGGACTTTATACCGTCCAAGAGCAAACCCTAAAAGAAAAGAATTTTATATTAAATAATATTTTTACAGACAGAGTTGTCATCATCTGATGAAAAAAATCAGAA
>QNZR01000184.1 GCA_003978475.1 Sulfurimonas sp. | reverse complement strand
GTTTGATCCCATAATCGGACGGACTTTGCCGTCTTTGGTATATTTTCCTTTACGTGCACCTAAAAGCAGTACTCCCGCCAGTGCCGCCCAGCCACCGACAGAGTGCACAATGGTCGAACCGGCAAAATCGGAAAAGCCTTCCATGAAACCGCCCAGGTTAGACCCGCCCCATGACCAGTGTCCCTGAATCGGGTAAATAAAGCCCGAAAGAATAACTACAAAAATGAGAAACGGCCACAGCTTCATGCGTTCGGCAACCACTCCCGAGATTACCGATGATGCCGTTGCAACAAACACAACCTGAAAGAAAAAATCGGCCATTAACGAGTGGTCATCGTAAGTAATGCCGCTTAGCGCAAATGCGATATCTCCCATAAACGCACCCTCACCGCCGTACATTAAATTATATCCGATCACATAATAAACAATACAGGCAATAGAGTATAAAACAATGTTTTTAATTAAAATCACCACATTGTTTTTAGTACGGGTCAACCCGGCTTCAAGCATGGCAAATCCGGCAGCCATCCACATGACCAGCGCTCCGGCAAAGAGCATTAAAAAGCTTGTCAGTATATACTGAACATCAGCGAAGTTTTCCACTTCGTCTCCTTCAATTATAGAATTTTGGATGCCCTAAGTATAAGTAAAAATCATCACAACACTCCCTGGTCGATTGTATAAATTTTAATCATACCGTACATTTACGCAAGATGACAATATCGTTGTCAATCACCTCAAGCTCTGCTTTCCACCGCCGAGAAATCCACATAAAACTCTCAGTAGAAAAAAAGAGAACATGGGTCGGGTCGCGTTTGTAATGCCAGCGGTTAAAATGCTCGACACTGTCGTAACGGCTCGTCATAATTCCCAACAATCCTCCGGGCTTCAGACAACACCACAGTCGGTTCAATTCGACCCAGGGGCGGTGTAGATGCTCTACAACCTCGGTCGCGGTAATAAAGTCATACTGCCTGTCAAATACCCGTTCATCATGAGCATAAAAGCAATCATAAATCTGCATATGATAGCCACACTCTTCGAACATCAATGACAAGGTAGGTCCCGGACCCGAACCAAAATCAAGCCCGTCACTCTGTTGTGCCGTACGCTCCCGCATGGGAGCGAACATGCGATACAAAAATTTTCGGTAAGCAGCATCGTCGGGAGTATTGGTATGAAGGTCATACCGCACTTTCTCTGCCGCGGCATCCATGTGAAATCGCTCAGGAACAAACACCAATTTACATGTAAAACAGTGACGGTACTCCCGCATCTCATCACGACAAAAAAAATGGTGATGCGCACTCGAACACAACGGACATAATACATTCATAAAAGAATTATACACAGTTATTATTTATTTCAAATTGTCAAATAAACCTAATCTTAAGTCAAAAATAGATAAAATCACCCAATTTTACTTTAAATGAGGTAGGTTCAATGAATGATCTGTTAGACAACAGCGAAATTGACAATATTAATATCGAAGATACACTCAAAGAGAGTTACCTTGACTACTCCATGAGTGTCATTATCGGTCGGGCACTTCCGGATGTCCGTGATGGACTCAAACCGGTTCATCGACGTATTCTCTATGCCATGGACAAGCTCAATCTCTCTGCCGGAGCCAAATACAAAAAATCGGCCCGTATCGTCGGAGATGTCATCGGTCAGTATCATCCGCACGGAGATACCGCGGTTTATGATGCTTTGGTGCGAATGGCACAGCCCTTTTCCATGCGTGCCATGCTGGTGGACGGCCAGGGGAACTTTGGTTCGGTTGACGGTGACAATGCCGCAGCCATGCGTTATACCGAAGCCCGTATGACCAAATATGCCGGAGAACTCCTCAAAGATTTGGAAAAAAATACCGTTAGCATGATTGACAACTATGACGGCACCACGCAAGAGCCCACCGTTTTGCCCACACGAGTGCCCAATCTGCTGATTAACGGCTCATCCGGTATTGCCGTCGGTATGGCAACCAATATTCCGCCGCACAATCCCAAAGAAGTCATTGATGCGACCATCCATTTTATTGACCATCCCGATGCCTCTTTAATTGACATTATGGAGTATATCAAAGCACCGGATTTCCCGACAGGAGGCATTATTTACGGTAAAAAAGGGATTTTGGATGCTTATGAAAGCGGTCGTGGACGCATTAAAGTACGTGCCAAAACCCACATTGAAAAAAAGGGGAACAAAGATGTTATTGTCATTGACGAACTCCCCTATATGGTCAATAAAGCCCGCCTGATTGAAAACATTGCCAATCTTGTCAAAGACAAACAGGTTGAAGGCATTTCCGAAATTCGTGATGAGAGTGACCGGGAGGGTATCCGCGTCGTTATTGAACTCAAACGTGACGCTATGAGCGAAATCGTCTTGAACAATCTCTTTAAATCGACCAATATGCAGACCACTTTTGGTATTATTATGCTGGCTATTTTAAATCAGGAGCCGCATGTCTTCTCGCTTTTGGATATTTTAACCAACTTCATCAACCACCGAAAAACCGTGATTATCCGTCGCACGATTTTCGATCTGGAAAAAGCCAAAGCCAAAGCGCACATTTTAGAGGGTCTGAAAAAAGCACTCGATCATATTGATGCCATCATTAAACTCATTCGTGCCTCAAAAGATACCGAAAGTGCCAAAGAGGGTCTCATAGAGACCTTTGATTTCTCCGCAATTCAGGCACAGGCCATTTTAGATATGCGTTTGCAAAAACTCACCGGTCTGGAGCGTGAAAAAATTGAGAACGAACTTCAAGAACTGCTAAAGACTATTGCGTATTTGGAGAGTATCCTAAAAAGCGAGTCCGTACTCAAAGACATCATCAAAGAGGAGCTTCGAGAGGTAGCAGAGACTCTTATCGATGAACGCCGTACCGACATTGAAGACAACTATGATGACATTGATATTGAAGATCTCATTCCCAACGAACCCATGGTAGTCACCATCACACATCGCGGCTATATTAAGCGGGTACCGCTCACCAGTTATGAGAAACAGCGGCGCGGCGGTAAAGGAAAAACGGCCGTCACTACTTACGAAGATGATTTCATAGAGAGCTTTTTTACATGTAATACGCACGATACCCTTCTCTTTGTTACCGACCGCGGACAGCTCCACTGGCTGAAAGTGTATCGCATTCCCGAAGGCTCGCGCACGGCAAAAGGCAAGGCAGTTGTCAACCTGATTAATCTTGTTGCCAATGAGAAGATCTGCTCCATTATTCCTACTACCGATTTTAACAGTGAGAAGTCTTTAACGCTCTTTACCCAAAACGGTATTGTCAAACGTACCAACCTCAGTGAATTCTCCAACATTCGCAGCAACGGTGTACGTGCTATTGTTCTTGATGATGACGACGCGCTCATCACCGCACAAATTGCCACGGCTGAGACCCGATACCTCTTTATTCTGACCAAATACGCGCAATGTATTAAATTTGATATTGCCAAAACGCGCGAACAGGGTCGCAGCACCCGGGGCGTACGCGGTATCAAGTTTAAACATGAAGGTGATGTGGTCATCGATGCCAACATTATTGACTCAGATGAACAGGAGATTTTAACCGTAAGTGAAAAGGGTATCGGTAAACGTACTACTGCTGCGGAATATCGTCTGACCAATCGTGCCGGCTCCGGAGTCATCGCTATGAAACTCAATGCCAAAACCGGTAAAACCGTTGTCGGCTCGTTAATGGTTAACGAAGATATGGACATGATGGCACTGACAAAAGAGGGTAAAATGATTCGCGTCGATATGCAGAGCATTTCCAAATCCTCCCGTAACACCAGCGGTGTCTATATTGTCAAAGGTGATGATGTCGTCAGTATCTCCCGCTGTCCCAAGAAAGAGGAGGAAGATGATGAGAATGATGAAGAGAGCAGCGACCAGCCGACTTTGGTATAGTTCTTGCTTAATTAACGGGCAAGACACTACGTTAAAAGGTTAACGCTATGAAAACAGCGCTCTTCTCATTGCTTGCATTTGCACTTTTTTTTACCGGCTGTACGAAACAGCCGGAGTGCCCGCCACCCGCAGAACACAAAGCTCCGCCCCCACCATCTAAACCGATCGTACACGACAGTACCCCCGTTTTAACCCAACATAAACCCATTCGCATTACCGTCGTAGGTCAGGGTGTGGCACCGTGCACCGGCAGCTGTTCTCCCGAACAGGCGCTCGTACTTGCCAAACGTGCCGCCATTGTTGACGGGTATCGCCTGATTGCTGAAAAGGTCAAAGGGGTCTATGTTCAGGGTCGCGACTATGTTCATAACATGATGATTAAAAGCTCCAAAGTTCGTACCTTTGTTGACGCCAATATTCGTCATGCCAATATTATTGATACCTTATATAAAGACGGTTTGTGCGAAGTAGAGATGGAAATTACCCTAAACTACTCTCAGCTCTCTTACTAGCGGCAATCGCCTCCCCGCTGGCGGCAGACGCGTATATTATCAGCTATCGCGCGACGGTCAAAAATGCACAGCTGCAGTATGAAAAAATCTCTCTTAGCCGTGCTATGACCCCGTGTCGCGGTACACCCCAGATCTCAAAACTGCTGCTTCATGTTTCCACAAGCCGTCATTTGCCGACTATAATTAATCAGAATCGTGAGACCTTTTTAACGTACATTCAGACACAAAATTTACATGTAAAATCTTCTGTATCACAAAGCAATAACAGCTACCGTGACATCACCACGCTTACCCTGCCCCCTCACTGTTTTATGGTCACTATTAATGAAAGTTTTGCTATAATCTCTGCTTTTAAATAACCGGAGGAACGCCTATGAAAATTGCCATTGTCGAAGACGATATTAATATGCGCAAATCTCTGGAAATTGCTTTTGGTGACTACGGCGAGTATGACATTGTCAGTTTTAAAAATGCCAAAGATGCCCTGAAAAAACTTGATGACACCATCGAACTCATTATTACCGATATCAATATGCCCGGTATGGACGGCATTGAATTTGTGAAAACTCTCAATGGAAAATATGAGGTCATCATTATGACCGGTAACGCCACCTTGAGTCGAGCCATCGAGTCCATCCATCTTGGAGTCAAAGATTTTCTCCTCAAGCCTTTTGACATCGACACACTGGTTCAAGCCATTGAGCGCTCCCGTACCATTACCGAAAAAGTCAAAGCCGTTACACCTTCAACCAACCTCTCCGCGGAGAAAAACGGCAACTTTTTAGCGACCTCAAAAGCGCTTGAAAAGATTTTGCAAATGACGCATAAAGTTGCCCGTACCGATGCCAGCGTCATGCTTTTGGGTGAAAGCGGTGTCGGCAAAGAAGTTTTTGCCAAACACATTCACCAGAACTCTCCCCGTGCCAAAAAACCCTTTATTGCCATCAATATGGCGGCCATACCCGACAATCTGATTGAGAGTGAACTTTTCGGTTATGAAAAAGGTGCCTTTACCGATGCTACCGAGAGTAAAGCGGGACAGTTTGAACAGGCTCACGGCGGCACACTTTTTTTGGATGAAATTGCCGAAATGCCCTATGAAGTACAGGCCAAACTGCTTCGGGTACTTCAGGAGAAGGAGATTCGCCGTCTGGGCGCGCACAAACATATCCGCATTGATGTGCGCATCATCTGTGCCACCAACGCCGACTTGCATGAGAAAATCAATGCCAATGCCTTTAGAGAAGACCTCTACTACCGCCTCAATACCGTACCGCTTCACATCCCGCCCCTTCGCGAACGCCGTGAAGAGATCATGCCGATTGCCAGGGCGGTACTAGAAGCCAACTGCAGCAAATACGCGTTTGAACCAAAACAGTTCTGCAGTGCGGCTCAAGAGGCGCTTGAGCACTATAGTTGGCCCGGTAATATTCGTGAGCTTATCTCGGTGGTCGAACGTGCGGCAATTTTAAGTGAAGGAAACGAAATTACCGCTGAAGACCTTTTTCTACACAGCCGAACCGCGACATCCAAACGCTCGCTGGAACAGATGGAGGCTGCCCTGATTCAAGAGGCACTGGAATCGACCCAAAGCCTTCACGAAGCCGCGCATCTCATTGGCATGAGTGAAGCGACTTTAGAAGCCAAAATACAACATCACCATATTAAGGAGAACCATTAAATGAAAATCATCCTGCCATACCGTGAGGCATTCCATGGCACACACTAAAACATACAATGTCGCCGTCGTCGGTGCCAGTGGTGCCGTGGGCGAAGAAATTTTACGTATTCTTGAAGAGATCGACTTTCCGCTTAAGCGACTGATTCCGCTGGCAAGCAGTCGCAGTGCGGGCAATACCATTGAATTTCAGGGCAATACCATCACCATTAAAGAGCTGACCGAAACCGTTTTTACCGACGAGAGCATTGACATTGCCCTCTTTAGTGCCGGTGGCAGTGTTTCGGCAAAGTTTGCCCCATGTGCTGCTTCAGCAGGTGCCGTTGTCATTGACAACACCAGCCACTTTCGCATGGAAGACGATATTCCGCTGGTCGTACCCGAAGTCAATCCTGAAGATATTGCCCGGTGGCAGCAGCGCGGTATTATTGCCAACCCGAACTGTTCCACCATTCAGATGGTTCAGGCACTCAAACCGCTTGACAATGCCTACGATCTTATTCGCGTTGATGTTAGTACCTACCAGGCAACATCGGGCGCCGGAAAGAGTGCCATGGAAGAGCTGGTCACGCAAATGCAGGCATTTTTCGCTTTCAAGCTTGATGAGAGTGAGCACCAAAGTTTCCCACACCAGATTGCACTCAATGTCATTCCCCAAATTGACCGCTTCACGGAAAACGGTTATACCAAAGAAGAGATGAAAATGGTCAATGAGACCTGCAAAATCCTGCACAAAGAGGTTGAGCTCAGTGCTACGTGTGTACGAGTTCCCACTCTACGTGGTCATGCAGAGTCATTAACACTCACATTCGATTCGCAGGTCACTGCCCATGAGGCACGCGAGTTGTTGCAAAAAGCGCCCAATATCATCATTGTCGATGAGATCACAGACAACGCTTACCCGATGCCTGCGACATGTGTTGAAAGAAACGAAACTTTTGTGGGGCGTATCCGTAACGATATTTATCGTGACAACGTTCTTCACCTTTGGGTAGTTGCCGACAACTTACGTGTCGGTGCCGCAACCAATGCCGTGCGAATTGCACAAAAATGGATAGAAATGGAGCAAGAAAACTGATGTTGGAAAAAATCTTTGAAGGGGGGCTTTGGAGCTCCCGGTTTATGGTCATATTTGCCGTTGTTTTCGGTCTACTCGGTGCAGTCGTTCTCTTTGCGGTTGCCAGTATTGACATTCTTGCGACTGCGAGCTATGTTTTTACCACCTACACCACCGGTGCACATCCGGAACGCTTTCATGAAGATGTGGTCGGCGGCACGCAGCAGCTCGCAGCGCTCCTGGGTGACCTCTCCGAGCACCCGCACCGCGAGGCCCGGCCCGGGGAAGGGATGCCGCCAGACAATCTCTTCCGGCAGTCCCAGGTTTTCTCCCAGCCGCCGCGCCTCGTCTTTGAACAGATCTCGCAGGGGTTCAATGAGTATAAATCCTAATTCTTCTGGCAACCCACCAACATTATGGTGTAGTTTGATGTTTGCAGTAGCACCGCTGTACCCATGACCAGATTCAATGACGTCTGGATATAACGTGCCTTGCGCTAAATATTGAATTGGATGATTCGAATCCTGTTGTATTTTCTCGGCGGTTTCCTTAAATACATCTATAAATCGGTGTCCGATGATCGTCCTTTTTTCTTGAGGATCTACAACACCTTCAAGAGCCTGAAGAAATTCTCTGGACGCATCTACAACTGTTAAGTCAATTTCAAAATGATCTCTGAAAGTTGTTTCTACGTATTCTCTTTCATTTTTCCTAAGTAATCCATTGTCAACAAAAACGCAGATGAGTTGATCTCCAATTGCTTTATGTAATAATGCCGCAACAACTGAGGAATCGACCCCGCCACTTAAACCGCAAAGAACTCTATTTTCCCCCACTTGTTCGCGAATCAGTTCACATTGTACTTCCATGAAATCTGACATCTTCCAAGTACCTTGTATGTCACAAATTTCATATAGAAAATTGCGAAGCAAATCGACACCGTGTGGTGTATGAGTGACTTCAGGATGAAACTGCACACCATAAAATTTATTTTTGGGGTGCGTTACCGCCGCCATCGGGCAGGTTGCTGTTGTTGCTAAAACTTCAAAGTCACTCTCAAGATGATCGACCTGGTCACCATGGCTCATCCAAACAGCGGTGTCATCTGGAATTCCCCTGAACAATCGATGT
>QNZR01000215.1 GCA_003978475.1 Sulfurimonas sp. | reverse complement strand
ATCTTTGGCATAAATAAAAACAGCTATAACAATAATACAGATAGCAATTTTCAGAATACTGGCCATGGGATCAAGAATAAAAGAACCATTAAAACTTGTAATGGTCTCCTGGGAATAACCGGAAAAAGACAAAAGAGCGGTTGTAGCCAGGGCAATCAGTGACAGTATATAAGTGGCGCCGCGACTTTCATCTTTTAAAAACAGATCGATGATTAAAATAGCACACACCATCGTCAGCAAAAAGATTTCGGGCATTGCCGGCATAAAAGCTTTAACGACCACCTCGGCATCTGGCAAGACCTCAGCGTTGCGACTCACCCTCAAGTCGATGATATTATTCCCTACGACCAGCGGTTTCTCAGCACTGAGCTGTACCTTGGCGGTACGTGACACCG
Organism: Sulfurimonas sp.; assembly: GCA_003978475.1. GTDB lineage: Bacteria > Campylobacterota > Campylobacteria > Campylobacterales > Sulfurimonadaceae > QNZR01. The sequence goes on along the minus strand of QNZR01000215.1, from coordinate 7,915 downwards.
CCTCTTTTTCAAATGCGGCAGCATGCAGTGACGCTGCGGCTAACATGGCGCTAACAAGTAGTCCTAAAAGTTTCATGGTGAACTCCTAAAGTTAAGTTATAGGAGTATTTTAGTCAAAGAGTGTGCAGCGTTTGTGCACGTCATGGCAGCTTGATATGTCAATTTACTCTGTAGAAGGCACAACGTCAGAAAGCGAGAACGTACCGTGTTTGCTGGTACGAATAGTCGGGTAAAATGTCCCCACATCAATGGCAACATCAATGTTATATGCAATACCGTCACTACGCTCTTGCACCATCTTTTGAAAAAACCCCAAACTGCCAAAAAGATCGGGAGTCCCTGAAACCGTCACATTGCCCTCGCTGTATGCCGCAATCACCGGCAGATTCTTTGCCACCCCCGTTAAAATACGATTACCATCCAGCTCTACCGTGTAGACCACCCCCTCAATGTCGAGCGGGGTACGTCCTGTGTTGACCACTCGCATACGGATTTCAAATCGTGGGACAATGCCGTTTGACGGAAGCATTTTGAACCCGCTAATACTGACTGCGGGCTTGGGAAGATCCGGTTGCAATCCGGCACAGCCGCCAACCAAAAAAAGAAGCAGTACCGACCATACCAGTAACGCTTTCATCTTACTTGTTTCGCTTTCGTGAGGCTTTTGCCATTTTGGCTTTTTTCTTTGCTTTGGCTTTGGCGGCATCCAGGTGAGCAGCTTTTTTGGCATTGACAACCTGCCCGTTCTGCCCATCCTCTTTTGCCTGAAACGCCTCGTGCATAGCTTTTCTTTGCTGTCTGGCAAGATGTGCCAACTTATGACCGTTTCCTGAATCAATACTTGAACTGTTATCTCTACCCATATGTCACCCTGTTAATTAGTCGTAGCAACAGTATAGTCACTCTCTTCTAAAAATGCTCTAAAAGAGGTGCATCCCTTCGCCCATGCTATAATAACACTAAAAAAGGCTCCGACATGCCACACTGTCAAGAACTTTATGAACTGCTGAGACAAACGGTTCTGCCTGAGATTGAGTCCGTTATGACCCAGATGGAAACGTACGCCTCACAACATGACATTAGCGACGAAATGGCGCAAGACCAGGCCGGCATCAAAGCCATGTTTGAGAATTTCAGCAATATTGTTGCCGCCATTGAAGCCCGGGAGATCGAAGCAGCAAACTGTGAATCACTTCTGAGCGAGCTGAACATGATGCGGCAAATGGGCACGGAAGCCGAGCACTAAGCGCAATGAAACTGTTACTGCTTGAAGACGATGCCGTCTTATCTGATATTTTGCTTGATTTTTTACGTGAATTTTATGATGTTGACTATGCCTTTGACTCTCATGAAGCCACAACCCTCTTGGAGCAGCAACACTATGACCTTCTAATTTTCGATATCAACGTTCCGGGAAAAACCGGCCTGGAACTACTCAAAGAGTGGCGAGACTTTCATATGACAACCCCCGCCATCGTCATTACCGCGTACAATGACATCAGCTATCTGACACAGGCGTTTAAGACGGGAGCACATGACTACATCAAAAAGCCTTTTGAACTTGAAGAGCTGCACAGCCGCATCGAAAACAGCAGGCGACTATTCAATATTGAACCCTCAAATATACTCCATATTACCGATGCTCTGACCTACCACACCCAAACCGCCCTGCTTCACAACGGTGATACCACCTACACACTTACTGCCAAAGAAGCCGCCATATTACACTACTTTCTCACCCATCCAAACCGCACTGTCAGTAATGAAGAGTTAATGCAAAATCTCTGGAATTATGATGATATGCCCAGTGATGCGACCATTCGTTCCCACATTCGTTCACTGCGCGAAATGCTGGGAAAAGAGCTGATTGCTACGGTACGGGGTATCGGGTACCGATTTGAAAAGTCACCGTCATGACCCGTCTTGAGAAACGCTCGTTTTATGCTTTTTTAGGACTTTATCTTATCTCATCACTCCTCTTTTTAGCCCTGGCAATGTTTTGGTTTTATGTGGCGCACCGCAGCAGTGAAGAGCGTATGCTCTACTACAAAATGCGCCACTTAGCCGATACCATCAACTCCAAGGTCATCACCGCACATATGCAGGGACGCCCTTTTGCCCTCGACAATATTCCGCCGCAGTACCATGTAGCACTTTTCAACACTTCTAAAAGGCTGCTTTACGGTACGCCGCTTCCGTTACATGTAGATTTTAACCAAACATTTTATTTTGATTCCAATAACTCCGTGCTCATCTCTACCGGTGCCAATGAGCACCTCGGTGTACATTATGTTGTCGTACAGACACAGCAGTTTAAAGAGATATTGCGCCGGCTGCAAACCGACATTTTCTGGATGAGCCTTGTTGTCTTTAGTATGATTGTTCTGCTTGCCGTCATACTTTCAAAAATTTTCATGCGTCCCATTCATAAAAAAATGCAGGAGATTGAAACGTTTGTCAAAAATACCGCCCATGAACTTAATACTCCCATTACCGCGCTCATCATGAGTACCTCGCGCGCGCAGCAGAAAAAAGTGTATGATGAAAAAATTATTCGCAATATCTCCATTAGCACCAAACAGCTGCACGATATGTACCGTTCACTTACCTACCTCAGTTTTGAACAGCACGGAGAAGCTGATGAAGCAGTTGATTTTTTTGAGACCCTCACACACTCCATTGCCCACTTTAACGAACTGCTTGAGAGCAAAAAAATCACCGCCACGTTTGAGGGGGAACCGACTATTGTCATGATAGCACCGAGTAAAGCGACCATGCTTGTTAACAACCTTTTGGGAAACGCCATCAAATACTCACCGCCGCGTACCACCATTGTTATGACACTGCATGACAATCGCTTGAGTATTACCGACAGCGGCATCGGTATTTCTCCGGAAAAACTCAACAGCATTTTTTTACGTTTCCACCGTGCCAATGCCTATGCCGGTGGTTTTGGTGTGGGACTTAGCATTGTCAAAAGCATCTGTGACGATTACCATATAGGTGTCACCGTACACTCCAAAGAGCACAAAGGAACAACGGTTACATTGACGTTTACCGCCTAAACTACCGACTATAATACGCAACACAGAAAAATCGTGTCAAAAAAATCAACCGCATGCCTTTGCTTCCTTTTCAAGGAAATTTGAGTAAAATGCCATCACCAAATCAAGATAAAAGAGACGCCGTGCAAAAGAAAATCGATCAAGTCAAAACGCTCTTAGACGCTTTACCCTACATTAAGCAGTATCGTAATGAAATTTTTGTTGTCAAGTACGGCGGTTCGGCACAGATTAACCCGGATCTGAAAGAGAAGTTTGCACAGGATATTTTGCTCATGTATCTTGTCGGTATCCGTCCCGTTATTGTTCATGGCGGCGGCAATAAAATCAGTGCTCTTTTGGACAAACTGCAACTGGGAAGCACCTTTGTTGACGGACTTCGTGTTACCGATGAGCACGTCATGGAGGTTGTTGAAATGGTGCTCTCGGGTAACATTAACAAAGAGATCACAACCCTCATTAATCATCATGGCGCCAAAGCACTGGGCATTAGCGGCAAAGATGCCGGTTTCATTAAGGCCAAACCCATCAACGCCCAAAAGTACGGGCTTGTCGGTAAAATCACCCATATTGATGCCTCGGTGGTACAAAATCTTATTGCCGAGAAGTTTATTCCCGTCATTGCACCTATTGGTGCCGATGAAGAAGCTTCACACCCGGGGTACAATATTAACGCCGATTTGGCTGCAAGCAGAATTGCCGCAAGCATCGGTGCCAAGAAAATTATTTTTATGACCGATATTCCCGGAGTCTTGGACCAGGAGGGTACCCTCCTTGACACATTGACAAACCATCAAATCAGTACTCTCAAACAAGACGGCACCATTCACGGCGGCATGATTCCCAAAGTCGATGCCTGCATGGAAGCTGTAGAAGGGGGTGTTGAAAAAGCCCATATTATTGACGGGCGCGTTGAGCACGCCTTGCTGCTGGAGGTCTTTACCAACGACGGTGTCGGTACCGTCATTCGCCAATAAAATACCGTTAAATACGCCCGTTAATCAGATTAATCAACGCCAGACTAATATCGGAAAATCGTAGAATGCGTGCCCCGCCATTGCGTTTAACAAAGGCTTCAGCATCGGATTTGCTTCTAAAAGGTACCAGATCATCGCCACCGGGAGATGTCTTTCGACTCCCATATACATAGTATGCCGTTTTGGCATCAATGGCATCACCGGTTTTAAAGTCGCTAACCTGAACAGACTTCAGATCATTACTGTTTAATGCACCCAGCTCCGGCCAGCGTGCGGCAGAGAAGATGTATTCAAACATCGATTTTGGACTGCTGAAATAGACGGTTTTGTTTTGAATGGTCACCACCTTAGCCACCCATTGCGGATACTTGGAAACGTCAATCTTGCGAATCAAACAGTGATCACCTTTATTGACATGTATTTTTTCTGCCTGTAGTAATGTCAGTAACATCACTGCTGCCAATACGATTTTTATCATGAGTTCATCCTTATACTAAATCTTTTTTACAAAACACCCTGTAACCCATGGTGGCGAACACCATGCCGACCACAATAGGATAAAGGATGCAAAGCAGCACAAAAACCCCTTGAGAAAAGAGATCTAAAATGTAAAATGCCACCGGTCCCATAACGGTCAATTCCGGATCAAACAGACTAATGGCGGCAACACGAAAAATCTCCATCGGGTTCAGTAGCGCTATGGTAATAATGAGCCCCTCGCTCATGCGGTTTTGCAACATCAGACTAATAAGAGCAATATCAATAAACGCCAGAAGAACAATCCAGACAAAAAAAGCAATGCCCAGTGCCATCTCGGAGGACTTGACGATTGAAGAGATGAAAAAGGCAATGCCTAAAAATGCCAAACTCATCGAAAGCAGTAGCCCTGTATAGAGAAAAAAGATACCCCATGGCACCGATGCTCCTTTCACCACTCCATAAAGTATGCCCATAAGCATTGCCATAAATACCGGTAAAAAAACCGTCACAAAACGCCCCAAAACCTTGCCCCAATAGTACTGTTTCAGTGAAATGGGAAATGAGAGCATGTACTCTAAAATATGGCTGTCGCGATCTCCTGAAATCGAGCGTACCGTAGTAATCAATATAAAAATGGGCAAGATGACAATCGTCACCTGAATGTACATTAACAGTAGTCGGCTCAATCCGCTAAAACCCATGACCTGCGATTCGGTAATACCGGCAATAAAAAAGAGTGCAATCAGCCCGCCAAACACCACAGCATAGACCATGAACCAGTTAGCACGAATGGACTCTTTAAGATCCAAATAGGCAATAAGCAGCAGATTATTCACACAGACTCCCTTAACGTTGCTGTAACGCAATAATGGTCTGCGATACTTCAGAAAAGGTCAGGACTTTTTTGTTCTTATTAATATCACTGCGCTTCGCATGTGCGGCAAAACCGTACGCCATCGGTGTGATATTACCGCTGTCGTAAAATGCTTTGCGTGCATCAATCCACGCCCCGGACGTGGCGTCGGTAATCCAAATAACCGCCTGTGAAGCCCAGGGAATCTTCTCGTTATGAAACCATAACACCATACATCCCAAATCATCAAACATGTAACTGTGGGCATCTTTGGGGTTAATCACCTGCAGTGCATGGTGACGGTCGCTTACGACCATCTTGCAGCGTTCGCACATATCACGATCCCAATGCACAGGCTGAAGCTCGGTACTGAGCTCACGCTCACAACCGCTAAACCCAAGCAGCAACCCCAAAACAATAATCACCGTATTAATAGATTTCATCTGATACCACCTTTCCTAAATCCATGTAGATTTTTCGGTTGACAATCGCCTCGACCTCTTCAATGCGATGCGTTACAAAAAGAGAGAGCTTCTGTGTCTCACTCTCATTAAGGAGACGATAGAAATCATCACGAGCCTTAGGGTCGAGATTGGCAGTCGGTTCATCAAAGATCATAATACGACTCCGTTTCGCCAATGAAATGGCAATGAGCAGCTTCTGTTTCATACCGCCGGAAAGTTTAAAAAACGATTTGTTTCGATTTAACGCAATATGAAGCTTCATCTCATGGGCATAATGCTCGATCAACGCGGCATCGACTCCCGAACTTTTACATACATACGCCATTAGCTCACCAAGACTCAACTTAATGGGCGGAGGCAGTTGCGGTACAAAACTGATCTGTTTCAAAATTTTCACACGCTCTACAATAGGGTCATACCCTCCAACACGCACTCTGCCGCCACTGGGGTGATAATACCCTAAAATCAGACGAATCAATGTCGTTTTTCCGGCACCGTTTGCCCCCATCAGGGCAATAGCATCACCTTGATGAAACGTCAAACTGACCTGATCGAGGGAGACGGTTGTACCAAAAGTTTTACTCAGATTTTCTATCTCTATCATACCAGCGACTCTAAACGAAATTTAAAATTCAGCGCATCTTCATGACAAACATCAACACAACGCCCACACAAGGTGCAGTCTGCTCCGGTAACATACTGACGCTTGATACCCTTTTCTTCACGCTCCTTGTCATATTTGGCCTTGGTTAACTCCAGAACCTGATGCTCAAAACAGACATCGTGGCATACCATACAATGATCGCAGTTATCATTCCACTCAATACGTGTCGCACTGAGCGGTCCCAATAAGCCATATGTCGTACCGATGGGACAGACATACCGGCACCATGCCCGTCGTGAAAAGAAAATTTCTACGGCAAGTACCGCCAATACCCAGACCAAAGCAATGCTCCAGCCATAAGCAATAAAACGGCTTAAAATCCCTACAACATTAAAAGTTTCAAAAACCAAATAGCCGCTGCTTAACGCCAATACCAAAAAAATTGCCCAAAAAACATACCGCACCCGATGGTCAAACTCATGCTCTTTAATCATCTGTTTTTGTACCAGTGTATTGTGAATCTTTTCACCAACCTCACTCAAGAGTCCGTACGGACAGACCCATGCACAATAGGTTCGTCCACCAATAATCAGATAAACCACCACAATGGTAACCGTACCGATAATCATATTCACCGGAAGCTTGTGAGTGGCCAAAAAGAGCTGCATCGTGGTAAATACATCAATAAGATGAAACCCTAAAAAACGTGATCCCGTCAAAGTGCCTTCGAGCATCTGTATGTCAATGTGAAACGAAAGAAAAAAGAGCAGATGAATCGCAATAATGACAACCCATCGTTTGCTTCGATAGCTTAGTATCGTTTTTCCCTCTGTGTTTGTCGTTGTAAACGTAGAGAAAAAGGTCGTATTTTTAATGGTTGCTCTGCTGTTGTACTTATCCATTGCTTGCTCCCGCTATTGCTGTAGTGCCGCTGAGCGCTCTTTAAACTCGCCAATCTCGTCGGCATACTCACGCAAGGCAGTTTTATCCAGCTTCATCAACAAGCCTTTCATCACCAAATTTTCTTTACGTCCTGCTTTGTAATCAAGCAGTTTTTGGTAAACATCATCAGCCTTCAGACCCAACAGCTTAGGTCCAATAATCCCTTCACCGTTCATACCGTGACATGAGGCACATCGTGACTTGTAGTTGTGTGACACGTTAAATTTACCGATATTGCCGGCTTTATCGCGTAGCGCCTTGAGTTTTTCCTGCTCAATCTGTCGATCATCTTTTGCTTTGGGAGTATCTGATATGGCAACAGGTGTCTGTGTTGCAAAATCTTTAATGACGCGATTCGCCTCACCACCATGATAGGCTCCTCCTTGAGACGCCGTATAGATCATGATGCCGATAATCCCTACACTTGCCAGTGCGACAATAATATTTTTCACTGTTCTTTTGTTACGTAAAATAGAAATATGTCTATAGCTCCCTTCCCCACGTATGATACCACCTGCCTTATCTATAAATTG
>QNZR01000126.1 GCA_003978475.1 Sulfurimonas sp. | reverse complement strand
GAACAACTTTGGTATGGTCAATGTGCAGTACTTCATCGGGGAGAACAGAGAATCCTCCAACCTCAAACTTTACGATAAAGTCATGCAAAACATGGATAAACTGCCCAAAGGTACCATGCCGCCTCTGGTCAAACCTTTTGACATCGACATCGACATTCCTATTTTGACAGTGGCTTTCTACAAGATTGACGACAGCCCGAACAAGCCAGAAGAGACCATCAAACTCTATAAAATGATCCGCGATATACAGCAGGATATCAATGCCCTGGACAATGTGTCCAAAACCACGCTCAAAGGGATCAAACGCCCCCAGTTCAATGTACTGATAGACTTGCATAAACTCTCGGGTTACCACATCTCTTTAGGGCAGGTGGCGAAGTCCATCAAGTCCATCTCCTCCAATGCACCGCAGATAGATACAGAGACAGGAACAGGGCATCTGGTCGTCTTCGGTGTGAAGAATGCCATAGATGACATCGATGACCTCAAAGAGTTGATCGTGGCGCAGTATATGGGTTCTCCCATCTATCTGAAAAATATTGCCAAAGTGGATTACTCTTACGATATCCAGAATTATCGAAGTGCTTACATCACCTATCAGCTGGGACATGAGAAGAAACATGATGCGGACGTGAAAGAGGAGGAGAAAGATGCTGATGCTCCGGTGCTTTTCCGCAATGCCGGACATCAGATCACCATGACGGTCTCCAAACTCAAAGGTACCAATGCCGTCACCGTTGCCGAAGGCGTTTTAGACAGTCTTCAGACCCATAAGGCGGCACTCGAAGCTGAGGGTATCGGCTATGTCATTACAAGAAATTACGGAGAGCGTGCCAATGAAGCAGTCAATGAGCTGGTCAGCCACCTGCTTATTACTATTGTCATCATCGCTATTGTTCTCGTCGTCGCCTTAGGGTGGCGAGAGTCTCTTATTGTCACTTTTACCGTCCCCGCCATTTTGGCAATCACGCTTTTTATTGCCTACCTTACCGGTCAAACCATTAACCGTATTACCCTCTTTGCCTTTCTTTTGAGTCTGGGGCTGTTGGTTGATGCCGCCATTATTGTGATTGAAAACATTCACCGTCATATGCATGAGCACGATACACCCAATCACAGTAAAGAGGAGATTATGATTACTGCTACTGATGAGATCGGTGCACCGACCAATATTGCCACCCTCGCCATTATATTAACCATGGTGCCCATGGCATTTGTCGGCGGCATGATGGGTGAGTTTATGAAACCCATTCCCTACAATGTTCCCGTTGCACTATTTGCATCACTTCTCATTGCATATGTGTTCACCCCGTATCTGGCGAACAAGATGCTCAAAAAACCGAAAATGCATCACCATCGGCACCATTTCCAAAAAGAAACCACACGGGAGAGCAATTCATGACATGGCTTGAAAATATTATCTTTACCATTAATGAGAGTGCACTTAAACGCTATATTGTTATTGTAATGACGCTGGTATCGCTGGTTTTAAGCATTATGATGCTGCCCGCAGAGATGGTTTTAGCACGAATGCTCCCGGGGAAAAGTACCAACACCTACTCCATCTATGTTGATGCTCCTACAGGAAGTTCCATTGAAGAGACCAAACAAGTCACCGGATGTGTTGTCGATATTCTCAAGCAGGAGCAGGAGGTAACCAATGTCGAGATCTTTTTAGGTCAAGGGTCACCGCTGGATTATGCCGGACTGGTAAAAGGTTCCTCATTAAAACAAGGTGAAAATGTTGCAGAAATCGTGGTCAATCTCACCGATAAGCATACCCGGAGTGAAGCATCCTTTTCCATGGTCAAACGTTTGCGTCCGGAGATTCAGTCACGCTGCCAGGCTATTAAAGACGGTACCAATATTAAGATGATCGAACAACCCGCAGGTCCGCCGACCCTAGCCTCCATCGTCTTGGAAGTGTACGGAAGTGATGAAGCGTCCATCCGCGCGATGGCAACTAAAGTCGCCGAAATATTTAAAACAACAAAAGGCTTGGTGGACGTCGATATCATGGCAGATGAAATCTACCAAAAGTTTGAACTTACTGCCGATGCAGAAAAAATCAGCCGTTCAGGCGTCTCGCTGGAGCAGTTAAACAATATCTTGTATCTGGCATTTGAAGGCATGGAAATTGCAGTAAAAAACTCACAAAATTCCCCCGATCAGATTCCTCTTTTTTTGGTACTTAGCGATACCAGCAAACAGATGAGTGCCTTTAGTAAACGAGCTCTGGAAGCAAAAATTTCAGCACTTAGACTCATGAATAAAAAAGGAATGATGGTGCCGGTCAATGAGCTGGTCAATGTGGTAGAAGTAACGAGTACTCCCTCCATCTTCTCCAAAGATTTGCGGAAAATGCTTAATGTCATTGCCGAAACCGATATGGTCTCACAACTCTACCCCCTGCTCGATGCCAGAAACACCATGATTGAGCGTTTTAGCGAGCAGTATGAAGTCAAAAAAGTTGACGGAATGAGCACCTACATGTTTGACCTGTATCTAACTGACAAGACAAATGGTGACAAATTTCTGCTGCGTTGGGATGGTGAGATGAAAGTCTCTCTCGATACATTTCGGGACCTCGGAGGAGCTTTTATTGCCGCACTGATACTCATCTTTTTACTGCTGGTTATCTACTATAAAAGTTTTGCCATTAGCGGTATTGTTCTGGGTGGCAGTTTTCTCTCCATTATCGGCGTGTTGATCGGTCACTGGATTGCCAACCTGTTTACCGCTGACACCTTCTTTTTAACCGCAACATCTCTCATCGGATTTATTGCATTAATGGGTATTAGTTCCCGTAACTCTTTATTGCTTATTGACTTTACCAAATCACTTATTAAAGAGAAAGGATTTGAAAAAAACCGTGCCATAGCCGTTGCCACAGCCACGCGTGCCAAACCTATTCTGCTCACGGCCGTCGCCATCATTTTAGGAAGTGCCCTTCTTGCTACTGACCCTATTTTTGGCGGTCTTGGCGTGGCGCTGATCTCCGGTACGGTTGCCGCAGTCGTCATCTCACTGCTCTTTGTTCCCGTACTCATGTGCAAAACCAGAGCAATTTAGTTTTTTTAAGTCTTTAACAAAGACTTAAAAATACATGTCATTTTTCATTCTTACACATTGATTAACTTTTTATTAATTTTTTTAAACAAAATAGTTACCGTTCCCTGCTTTTTGTGCTACAATAAAACTATTGTTTTAATGTTTTAAAAAAGGTAACTCAACATGCAATTACGACTCTCCCTGGCGACGGCACTTATGCTGTCACTTCCCTTGACTTTAAGTGCTCTGACCATAGAAGAGATGGTTCAAGAAACTATTGACACTAATCCAAGTATGCAAAAGGTTCTGAGCGACTATAAGGCCGTGCAATATGATCTCGATCGTGCCAAAGCCGGCTACCTTCCAACGCTCGATCTAACCGGCGGTATTGGACCCGAACATACAGACAAACTGGCCTATGACAATGATTTAACCCGAAAAGAGATCGGTCTCGTAGGTACGGAAAATCTTTTTGAAGGTTTTAAAACCAAGTATGACATTAAAGAGCAGAAGGCACGTATTGAGGGGGCACGTCAAAGCGTACTTCAAGAGGCCAACCGTTTAGCGCTTCGTGCAACGGAAGTTTATTTAAAAGTTGTAGAAAGTCGCGACATTTTAGAACTTCAAAAAGAGAATATTCAAACACATGAACGTATTTACAATATGATCAAACAAAAAGTTGACAGTGGGCTGGGACGCCGCTCCGACGTTGAACAGACGCGGGGACGCCTCTCGCTGGCTTATGCCAACTATATTTCACAAATGAACAACTACCAAGATGCTATGGCGAACTTTGCCAAAGTCTATGGAAAAACCGTTTCATCCAGTGAATTGGTACGTCCGGAGACTCCGGCACTTCCTAGTAATAATCTTGATGAACTCTCCAATTTGGCACTTCAGTACCATCCAAGTCTTCTTTTGGAAAAGGCCGATGTCAAGACGCGTCAGGCGCAATACAATAAAGATCGTTCCGCATTCTACCCGAAAGTAGATGCCCAACTCTCCGGTGAGATTAAAAACGACATTAACGGCATTAACGGAAAAGACAACAACTATCAGGCCATGCTGCGTCTGTACTATAACCTCTACAACGGGGGGCGTGATGAGGCAAAACGCTTACAAAACATACAATATGTGACCTCTCAAGAAGAGAGCAAAAACAGCAAAATCCGCGATGCCGAAGAGCAGGTGAAGCTTGCCTGGCTAACCAACCAGATTGTCTCGCGACAAATTACCTGCCTGGAGCAACACCAGAAGATGACAGAAGTAACCTCTGATTCCTATGCCAAAGAGTATCAGCTTGGCAGACGAAGCCTGCTCGACCTGCTCAATGTAGAACTGGAAAACAACAATGCCCGCCAAGAGATGGTGAAAGCACAGAGCAACCTTTCCTTTGCTTCCTACCGTATTTTAGATGCAACAGGTCTGCTAAACTATGCACTTCAGACCAATATCGCCAATCAGGTTCATACCAGCTACCCTGAAAATGTTGCCCTGACATCTTACGGCACTCAGGCAATTACATACGCTGCCAATGAAAACTTTGAAATCGACATTGAAAATCTTTGTACCGATGTGGTGGCGTCAGAACCTGTTGTTGAAGAAGCGGTTTCTACCGAAGCCGTGCTTATGGCATCGGCAAAAAGCAATAAGGCCGTGGTAATCGACAACATCAATTTTCTGTACAAATCGGTTGAAGTAACTGATGATACCAAACACTTTCTAAATGAAGTAGCAGACTTTATGCAAAAGCACCCGACAGCGACACTTGACATTATTGCACATACCGACAACATCGGATCTGAAAGCTACAATGAAGGTCTTGCCAATCGACGTGCACAATCCGTTAAACAAACGTTGATGGAGTTTGGTATTTCAGGAGATCGCATTAAAACCATGGGAATGGGAGAGACTGCTCCAATAGCATCGAACGATACTGAAGAAGGACGTGCACAAAACCGACGGGTTGAGTTTAATGTTCATCTGCAATAATTACTTCATGCTCATGCCTCATTTATAGGGCGTGAGACATACTGTTCGCCTAAGAAATTTCATCATATTCAAACAACTCTTAGCAATCTCAAAGTATAATCAATAAAAATTTATTTTAAGTAATAACCACTATGAAAAAAGATCATCCCTTTGACCCGCTCCTAGAGTGTCTTGTTATCTTTACCAAGCTGCACAAGCGCCCTTTTAGTGCCGAGTCATTAACAGCGGGATTGCCTCTAAAAGACAATGAAAGCACCCCGCGTCTCTTCTCGATTGATGATGCAAAATCCAATTTTTCACGTGCTGCCAAACGTGCGGGCTTTAGTTCAAAACTTATGAAACGTGATCTTGATGACATTCCCGAGATGGTACTGCCGGTGATTCTTTTGCTAAACAATCAGGACGCCTGTATTTTAGAGGTACTCGACAAAACAAATAATCGGGCAAAAATTATTATTCCTGATATGCCCGATGGTGAAGAGTGGATCGACTTGGACTTTTTAAAGCAAAAATATATTGGTTTTACCTTTTTTATTAAAAAAGAATACACTCAGGAGAGTCGTGTCAAAACATTGGACAACTCCGAACATAAACACTGGTTTTGGGGAACACTGAAACGCTCCGCAGATATTTACCGTGATGTACTCATTGCATCAATCATGATTAACCTTTTTGTATTGGCAGCGCCCCTGTTTACCATGAATGTCTATGACAGGGTTGTTCCCAACAGCGCCATTGAAACCATGTGGGTATTGGCAATCGGGGTCATTGTCGTCTATGTTTTGGACATGATCTTAAAACTGATGCGTACCTATTTTTTAGAAATAGCCGGCAAAAAGAGTGATGTTATTATGTCCTCGATTATTTTTGAAAAAGTGATGAATCTTACCATGCATTCGCGACCTAAATCGGTCGGTTCCTTTGCCAGCAACTTAAAAGATTTTGATAGTATCCGAAACTTTTTCACCTCATCAACCGTCGCCACCATTATTGATCTGCCTTTTGTTATTATTTTTCTGGCAGTAACTTACTATATTGCCGGGGCTATTGTCCTCGTGCCTATAGTTATTATGTTGCTTATTTTGACCTATAGCCTGAGTGTCAGAAAGCCGTTGCAGCGCAGTGTCGAGAGTACCTATCAGGCTGCGGCCCAAAAAAACTCGGTACTGATTGAGAGTCTGGTCAATTTAGAAACCATTAAAATTCTGGGTGCCAGCGGTCATGCCCAATACCACTGGGAAGAGGCGACCGGAGAAATTGCCGACAAGGGACTCAAATCCAAAATCTTATCGGCATCCATCACCACGTTGACCTCTTTTTTCATTCAGCTCAACACGGTATGTGTTCTCATTGTCGGTGTCTACATGATCGATGAGATGACACTCACCATGGGAGGTCTTATTGCTGCAGTTATCTTAACATCTCGTGCCATTTCACCGATGGGACAGGTTGCCGCACTTCTTGCCAATTACGAGCAGACCAAAACCGCATATTTGCAGCTTAATGAAATTATGAATCTGCCCGAAGAGCGCCCTGAAGAGAAGCGTTTTATTTACCGCTCCAATATTGAGGGAAAAATTGTTTTTGATGATGTCACCTTCACCTACCCTGATGAAGAAAAAGCCTCTTTAAAAAATGTTTCATTCACCATCAATCCGGGTGAGCGTGTCGGCATTATCGGTAAAATGGGTTCAGGAAAATCTACCATTGAAAAACTCATTATGAACCTCTACCAGCCCCAAAGCGGTGCCGTACTCATGGATGATATTGACATTAATCAGCTTGACCCGGTCGATCTGCGCAAACAGATTGCCTATGTACCCCAAGAAGTGACCCTGTTTCAGGGTACGCTTCGTGACAATATTGTCTATAAAATCCCCGATGCTCATGATGAAGCTATCTTGAAAGCGGCACGCATCGGACTGGTCGATCAGTTCGTCAACCTGCATCCCAAAGGTTTTGATATGCCCATAGGGGAACAGGGCTACGGACTCTCCGGCGGACAACGCCAAAGTGTAACAATTGCAAGAGCCTTTGTCAATGATGCTGCCATTATTATGCTTGATGAGCCCAGTAATGCCATGGACAGCTCAACAGAGCAGCTGTTGCTCTCCAGACTCTCCGAAGAGATTCAGGGTAAAACAACCATCGTCGTCACCCACAAGACATCACTTATGGCACTGGTTGATCGTCTCATTGTCATTGATAACGGCAAAGTTGTCATGGATGGTCCCAAAGAGAATGTTCTCAAAGCACTTAAAGGCGGTGGACATGGCAAACAATAAACGCCACTACTCTCAAGATGACCTGCAATATATGCAATCTCTTTCCAACGCCGTTTTGGAAAAAACAACAGAACGATCCAAAAAAATCTTATGGATTATGGCACTGGCTGTTTTATGGCTGATTGTCTGGGCAAACTTTGCCGAAATTGATGAGCTCGCCCGCGGGGTCGGTAAAGTGATTCCCTCCAAACAGATTCAAATTGTACAAAATCTTGAAGGCGGTATTGTTTCAGAAATATTGGTCGATGAGGGAGAAAAAGTCAATAAGGGGCAAGTGCTGATTAAAATTGACGATACAAAATTTTCAAGTTCCTTTGAAGAAAATCAGCTCCGATACAATGAACTTCGAGCCAAATCCATTCGCCTCGAAGCTGAGGCAACCGGTAAAAACTTTATTGTTGACAGTGCCATAGCTCGAGAAATTTCTGATGATATTTCACATGAAAAGGCCCTTTTTGAGATCAATAAAAAACAACTCCGGCAAAGCACCAACATCTTAAAAGAACAGATTAAACAGCGTCAAAATGAACTGCGAGAAGTTCTCTCCAAACAACATCAGCTCCAGCGTAGCTACGAACTCATTGCCGAAGAGGTTAAAATCACTAAACCCCTGGTTGCTAACGGTCTGGTCTCCAAAGTAGAATTTTTACAGCTCTCACGTCAGGAGAGTTCCATGAAAGGTGATCTCGATGCCGTAACTATCTCCATACCGCGCATTCGCTCTACTATTGAAGAGGCAAAAAATAAAATGCAAGAGAGCATCCTGGAGTTTCGTCACAAAGCAAAACTTGAACTCAATGAAGTCAATGCCGAAATGGCACGTATTTTAGAGTCTGGACAGGCGCTTGAAGATCAAGTCAACCGAACTCTGGTGCGCTCTCCGGTAAACGGTGTCATCAAACAGCTGCTTGTCAACACCGTCAACGGGGTGGTACAGCCGGGAATGGATATTATAGAAATTGTTCCCATTCAAGACAAGCTTCTCATTGAAACAAAAATTAAACCTTCCGAT